>NZ_NMPP01000026.1:0-84314 GCF_009192885.1 Xanthomonas sp. LMG 12462
CGCGGTGGGCAGTGCGCTGCTGCAGCGCTACGGCGCCGGCTTCCCGTGGGGCACGCTGGCGGTGAACCTGGCCGGCGCCTTCGTCGGCGGTTTCCTGCTGGTGTGGATCGAGGGTCGCGGCGCCAGCGCGCCGTACTGGCGGGCGCTGCTGATCGTCGGCCTGGTCGGTGGGCTGACCACGTTCTCCTCGCTGATGATGGAAAGCATGGTGTTCGTGCGCAACGGCCGCCTCGGCATGGTGCCGCTGTACCTGGCGATCACCCTCGCGGCGGGGCTGGTGCTGGTGTTCGCCGGCGCGCGCACCGCCGCGGAACTGCGGGCACCGACGGTGACCGCCGACCGCTGAGTAAAGCGGGTGCCTAGCCCAGCAGGGCGGCGCCCACGCCCAGCGGCGGCGCCAGCAGCGCCAGCGGCACGATCAGCCGTGGCCGGTACGGCAACAGGCCCAGGGTCAGCAGCGCCGCGCTGGCGCTGAGCGAGCCCACCCACAGCACCGGGCCGATGCCCCAGCCGCGCGCGGCCACGCAGCAGGCGAACGCCGCGCCCAGCAGCAGCCAGCCCGCGGCCTGCAGTTGCCGCAGGCGCGGCGCGGATGCGCGCTGTGCGCCGTAAAGCTCGAGCTGGTGCTTCTCCATGCCCAGGCACAGCGCGACGAAGCCGGAGAAGGCCAGGCACAGGCCGAGCAAGGTCATGCGCCCTCCGTGGCCAGCACCGGCTTGCCCGATCCGCCGCGCTCGCGGGCGCGGCGTTCGGCCGCCGACAGCGGCGGTTGCCAGCGCTGCATGCGCCGCGCGGCCAGCGCCAGCGCGATACCGAGGAACAGGCAGACCAGGTCGAACCCGGCCAGTGCCCAGTCGCCGGCCAGCAGGCTCACGCCCAGGTGAGCCTCGGTGGTGAGGGCGTTGAGCAGCGGCAGCAGGCCGAACAGCGCCGCGCCCGCGTACAGTTGCCAGGCCCACATCGCGCGCTTCGGCCACACCTGCGCGGCGACCAGGGCCGCGGCCCAGGCCAGGAAGAACACCGCCGCTTCGCTTTCCGGGCGCGATTCCAGGTGCAGCGGCAGCAGCCGGTTGCCCCAGAAATAGGCGGCGAAGGCGATCGGCAGCCCGGCCACGGTGCCGATGTTGAGCGCGTCGACCAGGCGCAGGCCCAGACCGATGCGCCCGGCCTTGGCGTGCTTGGGCCGCTCCTTGACCGCCCACAGGATCGCGCCGCTGGCCACCATCAGGCAGCCGAGCAGGCCGCAGCCGAAGAACAGCCAGCGCAGCCAGGGACCGGCGAAGTGCGCCAGGTGCAGGCCGTACAGGGTGCTGCGGGTTTCCGCGGCGGCGCCGAGTTCGCCGCTGCGGCCCAGGATCTGCCCGCTGGCCGCGTCCAGCAGCAGCGAGGGCGTGGTGTAGCCCAGGCGCTGGCCGTCGCCCTGGCGGATCTGGATGGCGGCGGCAGCGTCGCCGGCGTTGTAGACAGTGAAGCCGGCGATCGGCGCCTGCGCGCCCCATTCGCGGCGGGCCACGTCCAGCAGTTGCGCGATCGGCAGCATGTGGCCGGGCGTGCCGCTGGCTTCGCGCAGGTTCTGCGGCTCCTGGAAGGCCTCGGCGTAGAACGCCTGCTCGGCGTCCGGATAGGCGGTCTGGATGCCCCAGGGCAGGTACATCAGCATCAGCGTGACCAGCCCGGTGTAGGTGATCATCGCGTGGTAGGGCAGGGCGAGCACCGCGCTGGCGTTATGGAAGTCCAGCCACGAGCGCTGGCCCTTGGCCGGGCGGAAGGTGAAGAAGTCCTTGAAGATCTTCTTGTGGGTGATCACGCCGCTGATGATCGCCACCAGCATGAACATCGCGCAGAAGCCGACGATGTAGCGCGCCCACAGCGCCGGCATGTAGTGCAGGTCGAAGTGCAGGCGGTAGAAGAAGTCGCCGCCGCGGGTCTCGCGGGTCTGGCTGGCCTCGCCGCTGACCGGGTCGAGCAGGGCGCTGCCGAACAGTTCCTTGCGACTCGGGCGGGTGCCGTCGGTCGGCGGCGGATTGCGCCAGAACAGGTCGGTGAACGGCGCGCGCGGGTTGGCCAGCGACACGAACCACTGCGGCGACCGTGGCGCCTCGCGCTGCAGCAGCGCCACCGCGCGTGCGGCCACCACGTCGGTGCTCGGCTGCGTACGCGGCAGTTCCGGACGCATCCACTGGCTGATCTCGTTGCGGAAATAGCTGGCGGTGCCGGCCATGAAGATCAGCAGCAGCACCCACGACACCAGCAGGCCGCTCCAGGTGTGCAGCCAGGCCATCGATTGGCGGAATCCCTGCTTCATGGCGCGTGCTGCTGCAGCCAGGCGATGGTCAGCGCCATAGGTGCCAGCAATGCCGCGATGCCCAGCCAGGCGCGCCCGGCACTACGGGCGGCGAACGCCCACAGCGCGGTGCAGGCGCAGACCAGGATGCCCAGCATCATGCCGCTCAACACCGCCTGCGCGCGCGCCGATGGCCACAGCATCGGCAGCAGCACGGAGGTGGCCGCGGCCAGCGCATAGCCGCCGACGATCGCGGCCAGGGTCCGCGCCAGCACGCCCAGCCAGGGCGGCAGCCCGCGCGAGGCGGCGGTGGGCGGCGTGGAGAGGCGCGGCGGCGCTGGCGGAACTGGATGCATGGGGGCCCGTCGGGAGAGGCACCGGCTTGGCGACAGGGCTAGGCGGAGCGGAATGGCAGCGAGAGCTACCGGTTAGTTAATGATACGCATTCCTATTTTCGGCGCAATGTGCAGGTGGATCGGCACTGCGGCGTCTGCAGGGCGAGCCCGGTATGCCCGGCTTGGTCGGTGGCATCGGGGGCAGGACTCCTGCACCATCGGTCCTGCCATCGGACTGCCTGGGGACGTCATGAAGATTCTGGTCGTCGACGACTACCGCACGATGCGGCGCGTCATCCGCATGCTGTTGGGCCAGCTCGGCTATGACGACGTTATCGAAGCAGCCGACGGCGAGGCGGCGCTGGCCGCGATGCGGGCGGAGAAGATCGGCCTGGTCATTTCCGACTGGAACATGGCGCCGATGACCGGGCTGGAGCTGCTGCGGGCGGTTCGCAGCGACGCGAAGCTGAAAAGCACGCCGTTCCTGATGACGGTCACCGAGGGGCGCAGCGACAAGGTGATCGAGATCCGCGAAGCCGGTGTCAGCGGCTACATCGTCAAGCCGTTCAATGCGGACATGCTGAAGGAGAAGATCGCGTCCGCGCTGTGAGTGGACCGCGGAGCGCAGGTGCGATCTGGTGCTCGCATCAGTGTGGCGTGGCGGCCGCTGCGCCTGTTTTTGCGACCATCGCCTCGGCGGCGGCGATCTTCTGCGTCACCGCCTCGCGCAGTGGCGACGACGCCGGCAGCAAGGTCGACAGATGGCGCCAGTCGCCGGCCGCATCGGCATAGCGCTGCTGCTGGAAGGCGGCGATGCCGTGCATCCACAGCGCCCGCTGGTTGTCCGGCTGCTGCGCCAGCACCCGGTCGAGCATGGCGCGGGCGGCGCTGCCGACGGTGAGATCGGCGCGTTGCGCCATGTCGGTCTCGGCCCAGCCGAGCAGGGCTTCGACATTGTCCGGAGCGATTCGCAGCGCCTGCGCATAGGCCTGCTGCGCTTCGTGCGGGCGCTGCGCCTGTTGCGCATCCCAGGCCTGCTGCAGCCAGCCTTGCAGCAGTTGCGCGGTCTGGTCCGGCGCGGGCGGCGGCAGCGGTTGCAGTGGGACGCCGGCCAGGGCCGCGGGTGTGCCGATGCGCCAGTACAGGCCGGCGCCCAGCAACGGCAGCAGCAGCGCAAGCAGCAGCGCGACGCCGCGTTGCCGACCTGCGCCGGAACGCTGGACGAGCAACGGGCGCAACACCGCGAACAGGGCAATGCCCAGCATCGCGGCGGCGGCGAGCAGAAAGCCGGGCGTCACCAGGCGTCCTCCGCTTCCACTCCCGCCGTCGCGGTGCCAAGGGCGCGGCGGCGTTGCCGCAGCGTCGCCAGCACCATCGCGGCGCCACCCAGCAGCAACAGCGCCGGCCCGAACCACAGCAGCCAGGTGCCCGGCGCCAGCGGCGGGTCGTACAGCACGAAGGCCGAGTAGCGATCGACCATGTATTGCTTGATCTGCGCATCGCTGCGCCCGGCCTGCAGTTGCGCGAACACCTGGTGGCGCAGGTCGCGCGCCAGCGTCGCGTCGGAATCGGCCAGGTTCTCGTTCTGGCACACCAGGCAGCGCAGCTGCGCGGTCAGGTGCTGGAAGCGCTGCTCCTGCGCGCGGTCCTTGAAGGGGAGTGGGTCCACTGCCTGGGCGAAGGCCGGCAATGCACCGCCCAATAGCCACAGCAGCACCAACAGCCGCCACCACGGCGTGCGCCTGCGCGTCCGTGCGACCAGCACGCTCATCGACGTGCTCCGTCGAGCGCGGCAATCGCCGGACGCAGTTCGTCGGCCAGCACCTGCGGCGTCAGTACGCCGACGTGCTTGTAGCGGACCACGCCGTCGGCATCGATCAGGAAGGTTTCCGGCGCACCGTACACGCCCAGGTCGATCGCCCGCTGGCCATCGGCGTCCACCAGCACCAGCGCATACGGATTGCCGCGCTGCGCCAGCCAGTCGGCGGTGTCGTGCGGCGCGTCGCGGTAGGCGTAGCCGACCAGGGGCACGCCCAGTTGCCGTGCCTGCGCCATCAGCAGCGGATGCTCCTCGCTGCAGGCCATGCACCAGCTGCCGAACACGTTGAGCAGATACGGGCGGCCGCGCAGTTCCTGGCTGCCGCTGCGCAGGTCCGGACGGTCCAGGCGCGGCAGCGCGAACGCCGGAACCGGCTTGCCCAGCAGCGGCGAAGGGACCTCGCGCGGGTCGTGGCTGCGGCTCCACCACAGGCCGAATCCGAATAGCGCGGCCAGCAGCGCGAACGCGGCCAGCGGCAGCAGCCGGCTCATGGTACGGCTCCGGCAAGCGCGGCCGGCGCGGTAGCGCTTGTCGCAGCCGGCTGCGCACGCAAGCGGCGCGCGCCGGCGCTGACGAAACCGCCGAGCATCATCAGCAGGCCGCCGGCCCAGATCCAGCGGATGAAGGGCTTGTCGTACAGGCGCAGAGTCCAGCCGTATTCGATGTGCTGGTCGTCGACCGGCTCGCCGAGCGCGACATACAGGTCGCGCAGCACGCCGGCGTCGATCGCCGCCTCGGTCTGGATCCGCTCGCTGCTGTACAGACGCTTCTGCGGATGCAGCACCGCCACGACGGCGCCGTCGCGCAGCACGCTCACCGTGCCTTGTTCGGCCTTCCAGTTGGGGCCATCGATCAACTGCACGCCATCGAAGCGAAAGCTGTGCGCGCCGATCTGCGCACTCTGACCGGGGTCCAGGCGCACATCGCGTTCCACCGACAGGCTTTCCGACAACAGCACGCCGGCCACGAACACCGCGACCCCGGCATGCGCCAGCAGCATGCCGGCCAGTTCGGCGGGGAAGCGCCGGCCACGCGGCGCGCTGCGCCAACGGGTCAGCGCATACAGGGCGGTGCCGACGCCGACCCAGGCCGCGGCGGCGACGCCGGCCACCGCACGCAGCGTGCCCGCGCTCAACAGCCATGCCAGCAGCGCGCAGCCGAGTGCGGCCAGCCCGGCGCGCGCGGCCACCGCGCGCAGTGCGCCGGGTTCGGTGCGGCCCCAGCGCAGGTACGGACCGAACGGCAACAGCAGCACCACCGGCAGCATCAGCAGCGGGAACAGCAGGCCGAAGTAGGGCGGCCCGACCGAGATCTTGCCCAGCCGCAGCGCATCGCCGAGCAGCGGGAACAGCGTGCCCAGCAGCACCATCGCCGCGGCCACGCTGAGCATCAGGTTGCCGACCAGGATCGCGGTCTCCCGCGACAGCGCGGCGAACGGCTTGCCCGCGGCCAGACGTGGCGCGCGCAGTGCGTACAGCAGCAGCGAGCCGCCGACCACCAGCACCAGGAAGCCGAGGATGTACAGGCCGCGGCGCGGGTCGGCGGCGAAGGCGTGTACCGAGGTCAGCACGCCCGAGCGCACCAGGAAGGTGCCCAGCAACGACAGCGAGAACGCCAGGATCGACAGCAGCAGGGTCCAGGCGCCGAGCGCGCCGCGCTTCTCGGTGACCGCCTGGGTGTGGATCAACGCCGCGCCGACCAGCCACGGCATGAAGCTGGCGTTCTCCACCGGATCCCAGAACCACCAGCCGCCCCAGCCCAACTCGGCATAGGCCCACCAGCTGCCGGCGACGATGCCGGCGCTGAGGAAGCCCCAGGCGACGTTGGTCCACGGCCGCGCCCAGCGCACCCAGGCCTGCTGTTGCTCGCCGCCGAGCAGGGCGGCGATGGCGAAGGCGAAGGCCACCGAGAAGCCGACATAGCCGGTGTACAGCACCGGCGGATGCAGCACCATGCCCGGGTCCTGCAGCACCGGATTGAGCTCGCTGCCGTCGCGCGGCATCGGTGAGAGCCGCACGAAGGGATTGGAGGTGAACAGGACGAAGGCCAGGAAGCCGCTGGAGATCAGCCCGAGCACGCCGAGTACGCGCGCGGCGAACGCCTCCGGCAGGTGCCGGCCGCTGCGCGCCAGCGCCACCGTCCACAGGTTGAGGATGGCGATCCACAGCAGCAGCGAGCCTTCGTGCGCGCCCCACACCGCGGCCAGCCGGTAGTACCAGGGTTGCGCCAGGTTGGCGTTGGCAGCGACATAGCGCACCGAGAAATCCAGTTGCAGCAACACGTAGCCGAGCAGGCCGAAGGCCAGCCAGGCGAAGCCGGCCTGGGCGTAGGCGGCCGGCCGCGCCACCGCCATCCAGGCGCGCTGGCCGCGCCAGGCGCCGAGCAGCGGCAATACGGCCTGCACCAATGCCAGCAGCAGGGCCAGGATCAGCGCGCACTGGCCGAGTTCGGCGCTCATCGCGCGTCGTTCCCGGCGCGGTGGGGCGCGATCGGCCTCATGGCCGTGCCGTCGCTGCAGCGGCCGCCGCGGTGTTGCCGACGTGGGCGCGCTCGGCATGCGCCTGCGCCATCGCGTCCTTCAGTTCCTGCGGCATATAGGTCTCGTCGTGCTTGGCCAGCACCTCGGTGGCGACGAAGCGCGCGCCCTGCATCGAGCCGGTGGCGATCACCGCCTGGTTGTCGCGGAACAGGTCGGGCAAGATGCCGGTGTAGGCGACCGCGGTGGCACCGGCCTTGTCGATCACGGTGAACTGCACCTGCAGCGCATCGGCGCTGCGCGTGATCGAGCCGGCCTTGACCATGCCACCGAGCCGGAACACCCGGTAGTCCCGGGCTGCGCCGGCCTGCACCTGGCTGGGCGTGAACAGGTAGCTGACGTTGTGCTGCAGGGCCAGCACGAACAGGCCGGTGGCCAGCGCCGCGGCGCCGAGCAACAGCAGCACCAGCAGCAGGCGGCGCTTACGGGTGGGATGCATCGTGTGCTCCGTTGGTCGCAACGTTGCCGCGGGCACGGCGTGCCTGTTCGCGCGTTACTTGCGCACGGATGTCGGCGAGCAGGCAGCGCTGGCGGCGGCGCGGCAGCAGGCTGTCCAGGAGCAGCACCAGCAAGGCCAGCGCGTACGCGCTCCACACGTAGACGGCGTAGCCGCCCATCGCCCAGAACCCGCTCATGCCGCGTGTTCCGCGGGCAGCGGCACGACATCGGCGGGCGCCGCCGGCACCGGCGCGGCCTGCAACGCGATCGCACGCACCCAGGCCTTGCCGCGCTCCAGCGCCAGCAGGTCGGTGCGCATGCGCCCGCACAGGCTGGCGACGTAGTAGCACTTGCTGGCGACCACGCCGGTCAGCAGCGGCCACAGCATCGACAGCGGCATCTTCGACGGGCCCAGCACGCGCACCGTGGAGCCCTGGTGCAGGGTGTTCCACCACACCACCGAGTAATGCACGATCGGCAAGTTGATCAGTCCGACCAGCGCCAGCAGCGCGGCGGCGCGCGCGCCCTGGCGCGGATCGTCGATGGCACGGTGCAGGCCGATCACGCCCAGATACAGGAACAGCAGCACCAGTTCCGAGGTCAGCCGCGCGTCCCAGGTCCACCAGGTGCCCCACATCGGCCGGCCCCACAGCGAGCCGGTGCACAGGGTGACGAAGGTGAAGGCCGCGCCGATCGGCGCCGAGGCCATGCAGGCGATTTCCGCCAGTTTCACCCGCCACACCAGCGCGACCAGGCCGGCCAGGCCCATCGCGGCGTAGACGAACAAGCTCATCCACGCGCACGGCACATGCACGAAGATGATGCGGTAGGCATCGTGCTGCTGGTAATCCGGCGGCGCCAGCACCAGCCCGCCGTAACCCGCCACGGCGCCGAGCAGCAAGGCCGCGGCCAGACTCCACGGGCGCACGGCGCCGGCCGCGCGGTAGAAGGTCGGCGGCGCGCCGAGCCGGTGCAACCAGAGCGGGATCCAGGAACGCATGGTGGCCTTCAGCGGGCGAGGGGCGCGCTGCGCGGCAACGCCTGTACCGCGGCGGCGGCGTCGACCTGCAGCAGGCCGTCGCGCGTGCGGCTGGTGCGCAGCAGCAGGTCGTGCACGCTGCGCGCGTCCAGTTGCGGCGCCAGTGCCAGCAGCAGCGCGACCACGCCGCTGACGTGGGCAGTGGCCATCGATGAGCCGGAAGTGAAGTCGTAGCCGCCGTTGGGCTGGGTGGTGAGGATGTCCTCGCCCGGCGCGCTGAGCACGCCCGCCGGCGCCGGGGCGGCGGCACTGCTGCGCACCACGATCACCCCGGGAATGCCGTCGGGAAACCCGTCCAGGCGGCCGTTGGGCGGCATCGCCGCGACCACGATGCGGCCCTCGCGCAGCAGCTGTTCCAGCAGCTTGCGCAGCAGCGGGTCGGCCGGGCCGCCGAGGCTGAGATTGATGATGCGGGTGCGGGTGTCGCCGATCGCCGCCAGCGCCTTGGCCAAGGTGAAGGAGTTGCAGCCGGCGCCGGCGCCGGGGCGCTGCGGATACCAGCAGGCCTTGTACACGTCGAGCATCGCCTTCGGCGCGATGCCGACGATGCCCAGGTGGTTGTTGCTGCCGGCGGCGATGATGCCGGCGACCTCGGTGCCGTGGTGGTCGCGGTTGAACGCGCCCGGGTCGGCGGCGACCAGGTCGCGGGTGTTGCGCAGGCGCCCGCGCAGGTCCGGGTGCGCGGTGTCCACGCCGGTGTCGACGATCGCCACGTCCACGCCCTGGCCCTGGCTAAGCGCCTGCGCGGTGGCCGCGTTGGTCGCGGCGAAGCCGCGCTGCATGTCCACGTAGGGATCGTTGTAGCGCAGCGGCTGCGCCGGTGCGGCCGCAGCCTGGCTGTCGGTCGAATAGGTGCCGAAGTCCTGCAGCGGCTGCGACAGCGCCACCCGGTCGTCCTTGGCCAGTTGCGCCAGCAGCGCGGCGCGGTCGCTGCCCGGCGCCGGCTCCAGCACCACGCAGTACAGCCCCAGCGCCTTGATCGGCCAGCCGGCGACCTGACGCAGGCCGTAGCGCTTGTTCAGCGCGTCCAGGGTGGCGACCGCCTGGGTGCCGGCGCCGTAGTAGCGGGCGGAGGCGTAGCCGAGCAGGTTGGAGCCGGCGTGGCGGCTCGGCGCGGCCATCGGGTTGGCCACGGCGAGGACGATCTGGCGCTGGCTGTCCAGCGCCGGCGACGGATCCAGGCTGGGCGCCTTGGCGTCCGTGGCGGGCGCCGGATCGGCGACGGCCGCCGGCGCGGCATGGGCGCAGGCGCCAAGGCCCAGGCAGGCGAGGAGCAGGCTGGCGAGACGCAGCTTCATGGCGCGGCGATCGGCTCCGCCAGGCGGATGCCGGCGGTGGCGCGCAACTGCTGCACGCTGCGCTGCGGCTGCGCCGGCGACCCGGCCTGGGTCGGCACCACGGTGTAGGCGCCGGCCGCGTTGGGGCCGCCGATCACCCGCAGCTGCAGCTTGCGCAACAGCGCGTCCCAGTCGGCCAGGGTCATGCGCGCGTCCGGCACCACCCGGATCGCGTCGGCCGCCAGCGGCTGCGCGGCATCGCTGAGGGTGCGGTAGGCGGTGCTGCGTTCGTGCTCGGCGGACAGGCGCATGCCCAGCACGCCCAGGCCAACCGCCTGCAGCAGCGCGGCGGCGACCAGCGCCCGCGTGGTCCAGCTGGCGCGGCCGCGCTGCGGCGGCGCCTGCGGAACCGGCGCGTCCAGGCGCTGCAGCAGGCGCTGCAGCCCGGCCTCGGCGTCCACCGGCACGTCGCTGGGCAGGGTCATGGCCATGCGCAGGCGGCTCTGCTGGGCGAACTCGGCGCTGCAGTGCCGGCATTTGGCCAGGTGCGCGACCAGCCACTCGTTTTCGGCTTCCGTGGCGCTGTCCTGCAGCACCCACGGCATCAGGTCCCAGGCATGCGCGCACTCGTTGCCCGGCTCGTTGAAGCCCGTTTTCATCACGCGCTCTCCGTCAGCGTGGACGCATCGCCGGCCAATCCCGGCAACACGTTGCGAAGTTTGACCCGGGCGTGGAACAACCGGGCTTTGATGGTGCCCACCGGGCACTGCATGATCGCGGCGACCTCTTCCAGCTTGTGGCCGAGGCCGTAGACCAGTTCCACCACCAGGCGCTGGTCGGCCGACAGGCGTTCCAGGCCCTTGCCCAGCCAGTCGCGCAGCTCGCGGTCCTCGTCCGGGTCGGCCGCCGCGGCGTGGTCCTCGGCGGCCACGCCGTCGTCGATGGCGTCGTCGCTGTGGTGGCGGATCGCCTTGAGCCCGCAGCGGTAGGCGATGCCCATGATCCAGGTCGAGACCTGCGAATCGCCGCGGAAGTCGCCGGCCTTCTGCCAGACGATCCAGAAGCAGTCGTTGATCGCTTCCTCGATGATGTCCGGGCGCCGGGTCAGCCGCGACAGGAACCGGCACAGGCGCCCGTGGTAGGCGCGGTACAGGCGGGTCAGCGCCTCGCGGTCGCTGGCGGCCATGCGCCGGAGCAGCATGCGGTCGGTGGCATCGCCGAGCAGGTCGGTGTCGTTCATGGGGGCAGGTGTGGCAACGGGCACCGGTATGTGCCGGGGCGGCACGGAAAGGTTGCGCTGGCCTCAGAAGCTGCGGGAGACGCTGGCCACCCAAGGCCACAGGCCGCGGTCGGCATAGCCGGTGCGGGCGTTGCTGAACACACGGTCCACCTCCAGGCTCCAGCGCCCGGCGTTCCAGATCAGCCCGGCGTGGCCGTAGCGATAGTGCGCCGTGTACTCCAGTCCGTACAGCGACGGCGGCGCCTGACTGACGCCGGCGCCCACCGACAGCGACAGCGGGCCGGTCAGCGGCTGGTGCGCGGTCAGGTCCAGCGCCCCGTACCAGCGCTGCTGCAGGCCGCTGTCGGGCATGCGGAAGGCGGCCAGCGACAGGCTCAGGCGGTCGCGGTAGCTCCAGCCCAGGCTGACCTCGTCGCGGTTGAACAGGCGGTTGGCGCGCGCGCCGGGGTAGCGGTACAGCAGCGCCTCGGCCTGCAGTTGCCAGCTGTCGGACACGGTCCAGCTGCGCGACAGGCCGAGGCTGCTCATCAGCACCGTGCCCGGCGCGTCCAGCGCCACGCTGGCCGAGCCGCTCAGCGACCAGCCCGGCGCCGGCAGCCAGAACAGCGCGCCCTGCAAGGTCGGGGTCGCGCGGGTCACGGCGATGCCGCGGTCGACCAGTTGCGAGCTGATCCCGGCGGCGCCGCCGATGTCGCCGGCCGTCGCCGCCGGGGCGTGCAGGGCGGCCAGCGCCAGGGCCAGCGCCGCGCCGGCGCACGGATGCACTGACCGCCGGGCCGCGGTGCCGGTCCTGCAACGCTGGGCGACGGCGGGTGGCCGGGACGAGGCACCGCGGACGGCAGGCAAAAAACGCACGGTGACTCGATGCTCGCAGGTCAGGAATCGGGCACGGGCGCGGCACGCTGGCCGGCCCGTCGGGCGCCGAATATGACCGGATCGGGCAGCGAGTTCAATGCAGGCTGTGCAGGTAGGCGATCAGGTCCTGCAACTGCTTGGCATCGTCCAGGCCGTCGTACTTCATCTTGCCGCCGGGCAGCGCCTTGGACGCCGGTTGCGAGAGGTAGCTGCGCAGCTTGTCGTCGCTCCAGGTCCACTGGCTCTGCTTCATCGCGTCGGAATAGGCGTAGTCCGGGACGCTGCCGGCGCGGCGCCCGGCCACGCCGAACAGGGTCGGGCCCTTCTTGTTCTTGGCCGGCGCGGCGCTGTGGCATTCGGCGCATTCGCTGGCGAACACGCCGGCGCCGGGCATGCCGCCGGCGGCCCGTGCGGACGGCGCCACCACGGCGGCCAGCGGCATCAGGCCGGCCAGCAGGGTGCACAGGGAGAGGGCATGGGTGCGTTTCATGGGGGAAGCTCCGTGCGGGGGAATCAGAAAGCGAGGCTCAGGCTCAGCGCGAACTGGTTGAGGTCGCGCGGGCGGGTGACCGGGGTGGCCCCGAACACGTTGCTGGTGCTGCCGTTGAACTTGCTGAAACGGAACCAGGTCGCGGACAGGCGCAGGTTGGAGATCGACGAGTAACTGTCGTCCTTGCCGAACGGTGCCCACGAGGCGCTGATCAGGTTGCTGGTGGTGTCCGGCGCACCGTACGGGCGGTAACGGAACGGATCGTCCGAGCCGGTGTTGATGAAGTGCGCCAGCAGCAGGCTGTAGCTCTGCTTGTAGGTGTAGTTGAGGCTGATCGACTGGTCGCGCACGCTGGCCCGGCGCGGGCCGGCCAGGGCCGGGTTGGTCGGGTCGATCAGTGCGCTGCCGTAGCGGCGGCGCTCGTAGATGTTGAGGTAGCCGAGCTTGAGGATGTGCTCGCGGGTGCCCAGGAACTGATAGTTGAGGTCGTAGCCGAGGTCGGTGAAGTCGTCGCGCGGGCCGGTGCTGCGCGGCAGCTGCCGGCGCGTGGTCAGCGCGACCACGCCGGCCGAGAAGAACTGCCGCTTGAGGTCCTTCATGTAGCTCAGGCGCAGGTAGCCGGTGTCGCTGAGCTTGCCGGGATCGCCGCCGATGGCGTAGCCGAGATCGTCCTGGGTCGACACCGGCAAGGCGGTGTAGGTGCCGACCTCGCCGTACCAGTTGCGGTCGTACAGGCCGTAGACGCTGGTGCCGATCACCCGGTTGGACAGCGACGACTGGTTGAGCAGGGTGGTCGAACTGGCATAGGCCGAGGCCGGACCCAGGCCGGAGGCGTTGGGCAGCATGCCGATCGGATCCTGGCTGCCGGGATTGTTGTTGACGCTGATGCCGAGCAGGGTGTCCTTGCCGCCGAGCTGGAAGCTCTTGACCACCGCGCGCAGGTCCACGTTGTCCAGGCGCGTGGTGTAGTCGTTCTTGCCGTTGTTGGTCCTGGCGACCTTGACGTAGCCGCCGACGTTGTCGGTGATGCGTCCGGCCAGGTACAGGTCGGCTTCGCTGAAGCGGGTGCGGCTCTCGCCGCGCGCCGGCACGCTGCGGGTGGCGGTGAGCTGGGCGGAGACCGGGATCTTGGTGCCGTTGCCGTCGCTGTCGGTGTAGCCGCCGAGCTTGAAGCGCATGCCGTACGGGGTCAGCGCCGGGCCGTAGGCGCCGATGTGGCAGTCGGCGCAGGACGAGCCGGTCTGCCGCGCGAATGCCGGCACCGCGGCCGCGCGCGGGCTCAGCACCAGCAGCAGCGAACCGAGCGCCGACCACAGCAGCGCCTGCTCAGCGCCGCGCGTCCTGTCGCTGCGGGAGAAGGTGGAGGGGGACGACGGGGCCTGGTGCATGCGGAAAGTCCTTTGGCGGGCGGGTGGGGGCGGCGACGGACGCAAACGGGGAAGGAAGACGCGGTTCAGCGGCGGCGCAGGAACGGCAGCATCCGTTGCAGCACCGCGTCGCGGCGGACGAGGTGGTGCCACAGCGCCGCGCCGATGTGCAGCAGGATCAGGCCGAGCAGCAGCCAGGCCGCATCCACGTGCCAGGCGCCCAGGGTGTCGGCGAGATCGGGATCGGGCGCGACCAGCTCCGGCAGCGTCGCGCCGAACAGGTGCACCGGCTTGCCCATCGATTGGCTGAGCGCCCAGCCCAGCACCGGCAGGGTCAGCAGCAGCGCGTACATCACCACGTGGGTGGCGCCGGCCAGCAGGCGCATCAGCGCCGAACCGGCCTCCGGGTCGTGGCGCTTGCCCAGGCGCATGCGCAGCACGACGCGCAGGCAGAACAGGCCGAGCACGAACAGACCGAAGTGGCGGTGGCCTTCCAGCAGCCACTGCCGCCACATGCGGCCTTCGACCTCTTCGCGCAGCAGGATCAGCCCCGCCGCCAGCACCAGGCACAGCACGGTGAGCCAGTGCAGCCACACCATCGGCCGCGGCAAGGCGGCCGGCGCGGCGGCATGGGACACAGGTGGTTTCGGAGCGGCCTGCGTGGGCGAGGTCATGGCGGTACGCGGTGTCCTTGGGGCAACGAAGTGGGGCGCAGCCCGATGCCGGCGGGGCATCGCGGCAGCGGTGGTCGTCGATGGGTGCCGGCGCTGCGGCGAAAGGTTGCGTCGCGCGGCGCGTCGGCCTCGCGCAACCTTTCCGCAGACCCGCGGCACTCAGCCTGGACACTCCGATGTGGAGCCCGGTCGGGCACTCTGATGGCAATCGAACGAATCCAGTTGCGGACGCACGGCGATGCGCGCGGGCAGCTCGTGGCGTTGGAACAACAGCGCGACGTGCCTTTCGACATCCGCCGCGTGTACTACCTGTTCGCCACCCGCAACGGCGTGCACCGCGGCCAGCATGCGCACCGCCATCTCAACCAGTTGGCGGTGGCGCTGCACGGTTCGGTGTCGTTCCTGCTCGACGACGGCAATGGCCCGATGCAAGTGGTGCTGGACGATCCGCGGCAGGGCCTGCTGCTCGGCAGCATGGTCTGGCGCGATCTCTACGACTTCAGCGAGGACTGCGTGCTGATGGTGCTCGCCGACCAGGCCTACGATCCCACCGACTACATCTTCGACTACGACGAGTTCCTGCGCGAAGCCGCGGGCCTGCGCCGGCAGGAGGCCTGAAGCCATGGCACGTCCCCTGGTCATCGTCGGCGCCGGCGAACTGGCGCAGATCGCCTGCGAATACTTCACCCACGACAGCGACTACGCCGTACTGGCCTTCAGCGTGGAGCGCGACTACCTGTCCACGCCGACCCTGGCCGGCCTGCCGGTGGTGGCCTACG
The DNA here is from genome assembly GCF_009192885.1 of Xanthomonas sp. LMG 12462. Lineage (NCBI taxonomy): Bacteria > Pseudomonadati > Pseudomonadota > Gammaproteobacteria > Lysobacterales > Lysobacteraceae > Xanthomonas > Xanthomonas sp. LMG 12462. The sequence goes on from NZ_NMPP01000026.1 coordinate 15,134, forward strand.
AGGAACTCGAGCAATGCTATCCGCCGTCGCAGGTGGAGGTGTTCGTGGCGATTCCCGCCAGCGGCCTCAACCGGTTGCGCACGCGCTTCTACCTGGACGCCAAGCGCCGCGGCTACCGCATGGCCAGCTACGTCAGTTCGCAGGCCTTCGTCTGGCGCAACGTGGAACTGGGCGAGCACTGCTTCGTGTTCGAACACAACGTGCTGCAGCCGTTCACTCGCATCGGCGCCAACTGCATCCTGTGGAGCGGCAACCACGTCGGCCACCGCACGGTGATCCATGACCACGTGTTCGTGGCCTCGCATGCGGTGATTTCCGGCTACTGCGAGATCGGCGCGAGCAGCTTCGTCGGGGTCAACGCCACGCTGAGCGACCGGGTCAAGGTGGCCGCCGACAACGTGATCGGCGCCGGCGCGCTGCTGACCCGCGACACCGAGCCGGGACGCGTCTACGTCGGTGCGCCGGCGCGGGCGGTGGCCGGCAAGTCCAGCTTCGACGTGGACCTGTGAGGCACATGTTCGCCTGGCACAAACGTGGTCTTGTCTTCGATACCGCACGCGATGGCGTCGGCGGCTGGATGCGGCATTCGGCGCTGACGCCCACGCCGCTGCGCCTGGATGCCGAGCGTCTGCGCATCTACGCCGGCTTTCGCGACGACGCCGGCGTCAGTCGCATCGGCTACGTCGACGTGCGCGCCGACGATCCGACCCGGGTGCTGGGCGTCAGCGCAGCCCCCGTACTGGACATCGGCCGCGACGGCTGTTTCGACGACAACGGCATGATCCTCGGCGACGTGGTGCACGGGCCGGACGGTCTCTACATGTTCTACGTCGGCTTCCAGCAGGTGGCGAAGGCCAAGTTCCTGGCCTTCACCGGCCTGGCGGTGTCCACCGACGGCGGCGACACGTTCCAGCGCCGCCAGGACACGCCGCTGCTGGACCGCGCGCCGGGCCGCAGCACCATCGCCGCGGTGCATTCGGCGCGCTATCGCGCTGGCCGCTGGCAGCTCTGGTACGCGGTGGGCGACGACTGGGAATGGCTCGGTGGCACGCCGTATCCGCGCTACCACATTCGCTGCGTGGAGACCGACGATCTGCAGGCGATCCCGCGGCAGGACACGGTGTGCCTGCAGTCGCAGGGCGACGAGTACCGCATCGGCCGCCCGCGAGTGTACCGATGCGATGGCCGCTACCTGATGCTGTTCACCCACGGCAGCCGCGGCGGCGCCTATCTGCCGGGCATGGCAATCAGCGACGACGGCCGCCACTGGCAGCGCTGCGACGCGGCGCTGGGCCTGCCGCTGTCGGCCGATGGCTGGGATGCGCGCACGCTGTGCTATCCGGCACTGATCCGCCATGATGAGCGGCTGTTGCTGTTTTACAACGGCAACGACATGGGCCGCGACGGCTTCGGCGTGGCCGAGGCGGTGCTGCCCGCTGGCACCGTCTGGGAGGATGACGATGCTGTCGGTTAGGGCCTACACCGCGGCCGACGCACCGCTGTGGGATGCCGTGGTGGAGGCCTCGCGCAACGGCAATCTGCTGCACCGGCGCGGCTACATGGACTATCACGCGGCGCGCTTCGTCGATGCCTCCTTGCTGGTCGAGGACGCTGGCACGCCGGTGGCGGTGTTCCCGGCCAACCGCGACGGCGACGTGGTGACCAGCCATGCCGGACTCAGCTATGCCGGTCTGGTATCGACCCACGCGCTGCGCGCGACGGCGACGCTGGAAGTGTTCGAGCGCATCGCGGCGCATTACCGCGACGCCGGCGTGCGCACCCTGCTGTACAAGGCGGTGCCGCATCTGTTCCACCGCAGTCCGGCAGAAGAGGACCTGTACGCGCTGCATCGGTTCGGTGCGCATCTTGACCGTCGCGACCTGTCCTCGGCGGTGCCGCTGCGCGTGCCGCCGCGCTTCGCTGCCGCACGCAAGCGCTCGGTGGCCAAGGCGCGCCGCGCCGGGCTGCACGTGCAGCGCGTGGACGACCCGGCGCCGCTGCATGCGCTGCTGGGCCAGGTCCTGCAACGCCACGACGCGCGTCCGACCCACAGCCTGGACGAACTGCGCCTGCTGCGCGCGCGCTTCCCGGCGCAGATCGTGCCGTATGAAGTCCGCGACGGCGGCGAGCTGCTGGCCGCCACGCTGGTGTACGACTTCGGCCACGTCGTCCACACCCAGTACCTGGCCTGCTCGGAGCAGGGCCGCCGCGCCGATGCGCTGAGCCTGCTGCTGGCCGAGTTGATCGAACAAGTCTACGCGCAGCGCGACTTCCTCAGCCTGGGCATTTCCACCGAGCAGCAGGGCCAGGTGCTCAATGCCGGCCTGGTCGAGCAGAAGGAGCGCTTCGGCGCGCGCGCGGTGGTTCACGATTTCTACCGTTGGGAGTTGCAATGAGCCTGCCGCCAGCCAGCGTGCCGTTCCTGGATCTGCGGGCAAGCAACGCGCGCTATGCCGACGAGCTCAAGGCCGCAGCGGCACGGGTGATCGATTCGGGCTGGTATGTGCTCGGCGAGGAGCTGGAGGCGTTCGAGCGCGAGTTCGCCGCGTACTGCGGCACGGCCCACGCCGTCGGCGTCGGCAACGGCATGGACGCGCTGACCCTGATCCTGCGCGGCTACCGTGCGCTGGGCCGGCTGCACGAAGGCGACGAGGTGCTGGTGCCGGGCAACACCTTCATCGCCAGCTTCCTGGCGATCAGCGAGAACCGGCTGCGGCCGGTACCGCTGGAGCCGGAGGCGGGCAGCTTCAATCTGGATCCGGCGCAGGTGGAGCGGGCGATCGGCCCGCGCACCAGGGCGATCCTGGCGGTCCACCTGTACGGACAGCTGGCCGACATGGCCGCACTGCGTGCCATCGCCGAACGCCATGGGGTGCTGCTGCTCGAGGACGCCGCGCAGGCGCATGGCGCGCGCCGCGACGGCCGCCATGCGGGCAGCTTCGGCGACGCCGCCGGCTTCAGCTTCTTCCCCGGCAAGAACCTGGGCGCGTTGGGCGACGGCGGCGCCGTGACCACCGACGACGACGAACTTGCGACGCAACTCCGCGTGCTGCGCAACTACGGCTCGGACATCAAGTACCGGCATCTCGTGCAGGGCGTGAACTCGCGCCTGGACGAGCTGCAGGCGGCGCTGTTGCGGGTCAAGCTGCGCCACCTAGACGCCGATATCGCCGCGCGCCGCGCGATCGCCCAGCGCTACCTCGACGGCATCGCGCATCCGCAGATCGCCGTGCCGCAGGTGGCCGACCCGGCGGCGCATGCCTGGCACCTGTTCGTGGTGCGCTGCGCGCAGCGCGACGCGCTGCAACGGCATCTACAGGCCCAGGGCGTGCACTGCCTGGTGCATTATCCGACGCCGCCGCATCGGCAGCCGGCCTATCCGGAACTGGCCACCCTGCAGTTGCCGCTGTGCGAGCGCTTGGGTGCGGAGGTGTTGAGCCTGCCGATCGGCCCGACGCTGGACGCTGCGGCAGTGGCGCAGGTGATCGATGCCTGCCAGCGTTTCGGGGGTGTGGCGGCATGAACGTGCTGCGCAGCGGCGTGTACAGCGGCGTGGCCACCGCGGCCAAGCTGCTGTCCGCGTTGCTGGTGCTGAAGCTGGTGGCGGTGTACGCCGGCCCGGCCGGGGTGGCCCGGCTCGGCCAGTTCACCAGCCTGATGTCGCTGCTGGCGGTGGTGGCAGGCGGCGGCATCGGCGCCGGCGTGGTCAAGTACGTGGCCGAGTACCGCGACGATGCACCGGCACTGACCCGGCTGCTCGGCAGCGCACTCGGCTACGCCTGCGTCGCTGCGGTCGCGATGGGCGTGGCCGCGCTGCTGTGCAGCCGCCTGATCGCCGAGCGCCTGCTCGGCGATGCGCAGTACCAGCCGCTGATCTGCGTGCTGGCGGTGGCGCAGCTCGGCATTGCGCTGGCCAACTACATCCTGGCGGTGGTCAACGGTTTCATGGACGTGCGTCGGCTGGCCTTCGTCCAGGTCAGCGGCGCGGTGCTGAGCGTGCTGCTGGTGGCCGCGCTGGCGCACGGCATGGGCCTGTCCGGGGCGCTGCTGGGCCTGGTGCTGGGGCAGGTGGCCTGGCTGTGCGCCGGCGTGCCGGCGCTGCGACGCAGCCCGTATTTCCGCCGCGAGATGCTGCGCATCCGTTTCGATCCGGCGATGGTGCGGCGACTGGCCGGCTTCTCGGTCATGACCCTGGCCTCCGCGCTGCTGCCGCTGCTGGTCAACATCGGCGTGCGCGATCATCTGGCCGGCCAGTTCGGCTGGCAGCAGGTCGGTTACTGGCAGGCGGTGAGCCGCGTCTCCGATGCCTATCTGCTGTTCTTCACCAACGCCATCAACGTCTACTACCTGCCCAAGTTGGCGGCGTTGCATACGCGGCAGGCGCTGTGGCAGGAACTGCGCGGTGCCTATCGCTACGTGCTGCCGGCGGTGCTCCTCGCCGCAGCGGCGGTGTACCTGTGCCGCGACTGGATCACCCGACTGCTGTTCTCGGCCGATTTCGCCGCTGCATTGTCGCTGTACGCGCCGCAACTGCTCGGCGACGTGCTCAAGATCGCCTCCTTCGTGCTGTCCTACCTGATGCTGGCCAAGGCGATGACGCGGCTGTTCGTGCTCTCCGAATGTCTGTTCGCCGCCAGCTACCTTGGCCTGGTGGTGCTGTTCACCGCGCGCATGGGCCTGATCGGCGCGGTCTACGCGTTCGCCTGCAACTACGCGCTGTACCTGGCGTTCAACATGCTGGTGGTGCGCCGCTACCTGCGAGGACTGGGCTGATGGACGCAACGTATACCCCGCCAACGCTGCCGCTGGTGTCGGTGCTGATTCCGGCCTACAACCACGCGCGCTTCGTGCAGCGCTGCCTGGACAGCGTGCTGGAAGACCCGTACCCGAACAAGGAGCTGGTGATCGTCGACGACGGCTCCAGCGACGGCACCGCCGAGCGCATCGCCGAGTGGATCGCGCAGCACGGCGACAGATTGCACGTGCGCTTCTGGCCGCGCGAGAACCTCGGCATCGCCGCCACGCTCAACCACCTGGTGGCGATGGCGCGCGGCGAGTTCCTGCGCCTGGGGGCCAGCGACGACTATCTGCTGCCCGGCGGGCTGGGCGTACAGGTGGCCTACCTGAGCGCGCATCCGCACAAGGCCGCGGTGATCGGCGACGCCATCGTGGTCGACACCCAGGGCCGCACCGTGCACCAGAGCAGCATGCGCGACCTGCACGGCGTGGACAAACGCCTGTACCTGAGCGAGGCCGGCATCCGCCGCGCGGTGATCCGGCACTGGGCGGTGAGCGGGGCGGTGGCGCTGGTCCGGCGCAGCGCGCTGCAGCCGGGCGCCGAATGGGACGAGGGCCTGCGCATCGAGGACTGGGACTTCTTCCTGCGCCTGGTCGCGCGCGACGCGCTGGGTTTCCTGGACGTGGCGGTCTGCGCCTACCGCGTGCACGACCACAACGCCAGCCGCACCCGGCACCTGCCCAGCCGCCTGGCCAACCTGGCCGAGTCGCGACAGGTGGCGCTGCGCCGCGCGCGCTTGTTCGATCCGGCCTGCCGCACCCTGCTGCACGCGCAGGCGCACTACATCGCCGCGAAGATCGCGTTCCTGCGGCGCAGCCCGCTGGCGCTGGGCGGACACCTGCTGGCGCATGCGTGGCTGTCGCTGTTGGCGCGGCTGCGCCAGGGCGGCCAGCCTGCGCTGGCCGAGCGCGCGTGAGCCGGCTGCTGCGCCTGCCGTCGGCGTATTTCGGCCTGCCGCTGCTGCTGAGCTGCGCGCTGACCTTGCTCACCTTCGACCTGCCGCCGGGCTATCTCGCCGGCATCGCACTGCTGGCCGCCGTGGCGCTGGCGACGCTGGGCCTGGATGCGCTGCTCGGCATCCGCCTGCCGCCGCTGGCGGCGTTCCGGTCGCGCGAGTACGCCGGCACGCGCGAGGCCTTCGTCGCGCTCGGCCTCGCCGCGGCGGTGGGGCTGTTCTGCCTGCTGGACCTGCTGCTGTTCCCGATCCCGTTGCTGCACAACCCCTCCGCCTACGCCGACCTGAGCCCGCTGCAAGCGCACGTGCGGCATGTGTCGAACATGTGCTGGATCCTGCCGCCGATCGGCCTGCTGTGCGTGCGCGAGCGCAGCGTGCGCAACGCGCTGCTGCTGGCTGGCTTCGCGTTCCCGGTGTTGGTGATCGACCGCAACCGCCTGTTCGCGGCAGTGTTCAGCGTCGGCCTGTTGCTGTTGCTGCGCCGCGACCCGGCGCGGCCGTTGCCGTGGAAACGGGTACTGGCGCTGCTGTGCGCCGGCGCCGCCGCGTTCTCGCTGTTGGGCACGCTGCGTTCCGGCTCGCTGGATTCGGTGGCGCTGCCGTTCGGCGCGCTGTACCGGGCCGCGCCGCAGGGCATCAAGTGGCTGCTGCTGTACATCGGCGCCGGCCCGTACAACTTCGGCGCGCTGCTCAGCAAGGGCTACGCCAACGCCAGTTTCCTGATCAACCAACTGGTGCCGCTCAGCGGTTCCATCGCCACCGCCGGGACCGGCATCCCGCTGGATGCGCCGAACATCAATGTCGGCACCGAGTTCCTGCCGTTCCTCCTGGCCGGCGGCCCCGGCATCGCGCTGGCGGCGATGCTGGCGCTGTACGCGTCGCTGCTGTGGAGCGTGCGCCTGCTCGGACGCGGCGTGGCGCTGTTCAACCTGCTGGTGTTCCTGCGCATTGCCTATGCCTGCGTGATGTCGCCGTTCGCGCCGCAGGCATTCACCTGGACCAATGCCGGCTTCGTCGCGCTGTGCCTGCTGTTGCACGCCTGCAGCGCCTTGCTGCCGAACCGCCGCGCGCCCGCCGCGGACGTGGCCCTGCCTTCCGTTTCCTCGAGATTCCCGCTGCCATGACCGACACCGCCATGCCCCAAGACGAAATCTACCTGCTCGACCTGTGGCGGATCCTGCGGCGCGAATGGCGCTGGTGCCTGCTGCCGCTGCTGCTGGCATTGGCGCTGGCGGCGTTGTTCCTGCACGGTGCAACCCGCCAGTGGCAAGCGACCGCCTGGGTACAGGTCGGCGAGTTCGGCCCGACCCCGGCCGGGCGCGACCCCAAGCTGGAGCCGTTCCAGCGGGTGATCGACCGGATCAAGACCCGGCAGTTCCAGGAACAGGTGCTGCACAGCGCCGGCGTGGCCCTGGACAGCCGCCAGGCCGCGCTGTACCGCGACAGCCTGAAGCTGGATCCCGACCCGTATGCCAACCTGATCCAGTTGACCCTGCGCGCGCAATCGCCGCAGCAGGCGCGACAACTGGCCACGGCCACCATCGCGCAGTTGCAGGCGCTGCACCGGCGCATCCAGGCCGGTCCGCTGCAGCAGGCCACGGCGCGGCTGCAGGAGCTGGCCGCGGACATCGCCGCCACCCAGGCTGAGCGCGACCGCCTGCTGCAGCAGCAACGCGAAGGCCGCGGCAGCGTCGAGCAGCAATTGCTCGGCAACATGCTGCTGTCGGAGAAGACCACCACGCTGCGCGGCCTCAAAGCCGAGCGCGAGGATCTGCTTGGCCGGCTCGGCACGCGCTACACCTACGACACCTCGGCGCCCTGGGAGACCTACGTGCCGCCGCGCGCGGCGTTTCCCAACCCGGTGCTGGTGCTGGCGGTGGCGCTGCTGGCAGGGCTCGGCGGCGGCGTACTGGCCGCGGTGGCGCGCAATGCGCTGCGCCGGCGGCAGGCGCGGCCGACAGGGGCGAGCGTCGCCGCCGCATAACAGCAGCTCGTCGATTCAACCAAACGGCGCTGCCGCCGCACCTACCTGCAGTACCGCGCGCTCGATGCGCGCGGATTCCGACAAGGGCAGGGCAGTGGAGAGGTGCAGGTGACAGCGAATGGCAAGGCGGGTGCAACGGCGCACACGACCACTCTGGACCCGGTGCGGTTGCTGGACACGCAGCGCGCCTTCGACAGCGTGGCCGCCGATTACGACGGCCCGCGCGGCAACAACGCGCTGATCCAGCGCATGCGCACCACCCTGTGGGACACGGTGGCGACGCAGTTGCCGGTCGGCTCGCGGCTGGTCGATCTGGGCTGCGGCACCGGCCTCGATGCGCACGCCTTCGCCCAGCGCGGCTACCGCGTGCTGGCCACCGACTGGTCGCCGCAGATGGTGGAGCGCACCCGCGCCCGCGCGCAGGATCCCAGTCTGCGCGGCCGGCTCAGCGTGGCCCATGTCGGCATCCAGCAACTGGATCTGCTCGACGGCGAGTTCGACGGCATGTACTCCAACTTCGGCCCGCTCAACTGCGCGCCGGACCTGCCCGACGTCGCGCGCCACTGCGCACGGCTGCTGCGCCGCGACGGCCGCCTGGTGTTCTCGGTGATCGGCCGCCTGTGCCCGTGGGAGCTGGGCCACTACCTGCTGCGCGGCCGCGTTCGCCGTGCCGCCGTCCGCGCCGCACGTGGCGCCACCGCCGTGGGCATGAACGGGCACACGATCTGGACCTGGTACTACTTCCCACGCGAGTTCTACCGCGCGTTCGCGCCGCATTTCGCGCTGGAGTCGTACCGCGCGCTCAGCCTGTGCCTGCCGCCGCCGTACCTGGTCGACCACTACCAGCGCCATCCGCGCCTGGGCGAGGCGCTCGGCCGCCTCGATGACCGCATCGGCGGCTGGCCGCTGCTGCGCGACATGGGCGATCACTTCCTGATCGTGCTGCGCAAGCGCTGAGCATGACCGCGTCTGCCGCCCCCATCGACCTCTGCCTGGAGGGTGCGCGCGTCGCGCACGCCTGTGGGGCGGTGCACGCGCCGCTGGCGCTGCGCGCCGGCCGGATCGCCGCGGCGGCCACGCCGGCCGCGCTGCGCATCGATCTGCACGGGCAATTGGTGCTGCCCGGCTTGATCAACGCCCACGAGCATCTGCACGTCAATGCGGTGCCGCCGCTGCCGCAGGCTGCGCCGTTCGCCAACAGCTATGCCTGGATCGACGCCTTCGCCGCGCATTTCCGCACGCCGGCGGTGACCGCCGCGCTGGCCCTGCCCAAGTCGCTGCGGCTGCGCCATGGCGGGTTGAAGAACCTGCTGGCCGGGGTGACCTGCGTGGCCCACCACGACCCCTGGCATCCGGCGCTGGATGCGGCCGACTTCCCGGTGGCGCTGCTGCGCGAGTTCGGCTGGAGCTACACCTTGCACGGCCCCGACTACGGACCGCCGCTGGCACAGAGCTTCGCCGCGGCGTCCGCCGCCGGCTGGCCGTGGATGATCCACCTGGCCGAAGGTACCGACGCGGTGGCCGCCAGCGAACTCGCCGAGCTGGAGCGGCGTGGCTATCTGGCGGACAACACGGTGCTGATCCACGGCGTGGGCCTGGGCGCGGACGACGTCGCCCGCGTGCTCGCCTGCGGCGCGGCGGTGGTGTGGTGCCCGAGCAGCAACCTGACCCTGCTCGGACGCACCCTCGATCCGCAGCGCCTGAGCGCGGCCGGGCGCCTGGCGCTGGGCAGCGATGCGCGGGTCAGCGGCGGCCGCGACCTGCTCGAGGATCTGCGCCTGGCTGCCGCCCACGGCCTGGACCCGACCCAGGCACTGCGCCTGGCCACGACCGCCGCGGCCGACATCCTGCGCATGCCGGATCGCGGGCATCTGGCGACGGGCGCACACGCCGATCTGCTGATCGTCGCCGACCGTGGCGGGGCGCCTGCCAACAGCCTGGTCGGGCTGCCGCGCAGCGCATTGCGCGCGGTCGTGCGCGACGGGCGGCCGCGGATCGCCGATCCCGATTTCGCCGCGTGGTTCGCTGCCGCCCGCGTGGACACGGTACCGGTGACGCTGGACGGGACCCCCAAGCTGCTCGCAGCGGAGCTGGCAGACCCGACGCTGCTCGCGCTGGAGCCGGGCCTGGAACTTCACGTTGCGCCACCGCGTTCACACACGACACAACTGTCGCAGGAATGCACGGCATGAGCGGCGTCCCGACCCTCGATCCGCTGACCGCCTATGCGCTGTGGGCGGACAGCTACCCGGCGCAGGCGCACAACCCGGTGATGCAGGCCGAACAGCGCGCCATGCTGGCCTTGCTGCCGCCGTCGTTGCGCGGCCAGCACGTGCTCGATGCCGGCTGCGGTAGCGGCCGCTACCTGCTGCATGCGCTGCAGCGTGGCGCCGGCCACGTCACCGGCGTGGACCTGTCGCCGCAGATGCTGGCACGCGCCGCGCAGGAACTGAGCGACGTCTATACCGGCCGCTACGCGCTGCACGAAGGCCGCCTGGAGGCCTTGCCGCTGGCCGATGCCAGCACCGACCTCAGCATCTGCGCGCTGGCGCTGGGACATCTGCCGCAGTTGCCGCTGGCCCTGGCCGAGTTGCGCCGCGTCACCAGGCCCGGCGGTTGGGTGCTGTGCAGCGACGTGCATCCGATCGGCCCGGCGCTGGGCTGGCGCCGCGACTTCAAGGCCGGCGGCCAGCGCTACGCGGTGCGCCACACCCAGCACCTGTACAGCCACTGGCACGCCGCCTGCGCCGCGCTCGGGCTGGCCATCGACGCGGTCAGCGAACCGATGCTTGACCCGGCCGACATCCCCGCCGGTGCCCATTTCGATCCCGCTGCATTGCAGGTGCCGGTGGCCCTGGTGCTGCGCCTGCGGCGCCTGCCGTGACCCCCGTCCTGCGTCCGCACCGTATGTCCTCCACATCGAACACGCTGCTGGTCAATCCCACCATCACCAAGCCGTCCAGCGCCCGTTTTCCGCTGTCGCTGCTGAACCTGGCGGCGTCGCTGGATCGCACGGGCGACAGCCGCATCATCGACGGCAACGTCGACCGCGACTTCATCGACCGCAGCCTGCAGGCGCTGCAGGAGCAGCGCTTCGATGCGGTGGGCATCAGCGTGATGGGCGGGCCGCAACTGGCACCGTCGATCGCACTGTCGCAGGCCATCCGTGCGCGCTTCCCGGCGCTGCCGATCGTCTGGGGCGGCTATTTTCCCACGCTGTACCCGGACACCGCGCTGGCCGCGCCGTACGTGGACTACGCGATCCGCGCGCAGGGCGAGGACACCTTGCCGGAACTGCTGGCCGCCTTGCGCGGCGAGGGCCCGACGCTGGCGCAGGTCGACGGGCTGTCCTGGAAGCACGACGGCGCCGTGGTGCACAACCGCAACCGCGCGTTCCAGCGCGGCGACGCGTTGCCATCGCTGCCGTACGAGAAGCTCGGCGAACCGCGCCGCTATCTCGGCCGCACCTTCCTCGGCCGCCGCACCGCCTCCCACCAGGCCGCGCTGGGCTGCCGTTTCCGTTGCACCTTCTGCGGGGTGGCGGCGATGTTCGGCGGCGCCACCGCCTTGCCGACCGCGGCCCGCCTGGAGCGCGAGCTGGGCTATCTGAAATACGGCCTGGGCGCGGACTCGATCCAGTTCTTCGATCACAACTTCTTCGACCGCGAAGCCGACATGATCCCGCTGCTGGAGGTGATGGCGAAGCTGGAACTGCCGTGGTGGTGCTACGCCCGCGCCGACGCGCTGCTCAACCTGTCCGAAAGCACCTGGAAGCTGGTGCGCAAGAGCCGCCTGCGCATGGCCTACATCGGCGCCGAGTCGCCGAGCGGGGCGATGCTCAAGGAGATCCGCAAGGGCACGCGCCCGGACCAGACCCTGGAAGTGGCCGAACTGTGCCGGCGCAACGGGGTGATTCCGGAGCTGTCGTTCATGGTCGCGCCGCCGCAGGACAGCGAACGCGAGACCGAGCAGACCTTCGAGTTCATCCGCGAGCTGAAGCGGATCAACCCGCAGTCGGAAATCATCGTCTACGTGTACACGCCGCTGCCGGAGAGCAGCCGCCACGAGAGGGACCGCGGCCGCCGTGCCGGCACGCCCTTGCTCGACCGCGACGGGGTGCCGGTGCAGTTCCCGCGCACGCCGGAGGAGTGGGCCCAGCCGCAGTGGGTGGACTACGCCTGCCACGCCGATGCGCCCTGGCTCACCGATGCGCTGCGCCAGCGCATCCGCGATTTCGTCACCGTGCTCCGCTGCCGCTATCCCACCGCGCAGGACCAGCGCTCGCCGGGCTGGGCCAAGCGCGGCCTCAGCGCGCTGGCCGCGTGGCGCTACCGCTACCGGCGCTACGACCGGCCATGGGAACTGAACCTGGCCAACCGGCTGGTGCGCCTGCACCGGCCGCAGGTATCCGGGATCTGAGCATGGACGGCAACGTCGACCGCGCCGTGCATGCCGTGCAACTCAACTTCGTGCCGTTGCCGGACGGGGTGACGCCGGAGCAGGCGTTCGCGCTGTGGCCGTCGCTGGCCGACATCGCCGAGGCGGTGGCCAGCGCCGGCACCCGCGTTTCGGTGATCCAGGCCGCCGCGGTCGATGCGCAACTGCAGCGCAACGGCGTGAACTATCACTTCGTGCGCCGTGCCGAGACCGGACGCCGGCGCCATCTGCGCCGCCTCGCCACGCTGCTGGCCGAGCTGGAGGCCGACGTGGTGCACGTGCACGGCCTGCAGTTCGCGCGCGAGGCGGCGACGCTGGCGCGCTGGCGGCCATCGCGGCCGATCCTGCTGCAGGACCACGCCAACCGTCCGCCGCGCTGGTGGCGGCGGCCGCAGTGGCGGCGCTGGTACGCCGCCGCCGCCGGCATTGCCTTCACCTCGCTGGAGCTGGCGCGCGGTTTCGTCGGCGCCGGACTGTTCGCCGGATCCACGCGCCTGTTCGCCATTCCCGAATCCAGTTGCCGCTTCACTCCCGGCGAGCGCGATCAGGCGCGCCGCGACAGCGGGCTGCATGGCGCGCCCTGCGTGCTGTGGGTCGGCCATCTGAGCGAGGGCAAGGATCCGCTCACCGTGCTCGACGGCGTGGCCCGCGCCAGCGAGCAGCTGAGCGGGATGCAGCTGTTCTGCGCGTTCGGCGATGCGCCGCTGCTGCCGGTGGTGCAACAGCGCATCCAGGCCGATCCGCGGCTGGCCGGCCGCGTGCACCTGCTGGGCCGAATGGAGCACGCGCAGATCCAGACCCTGATGCGCGCGGCCGACCTGTTCGTGTCCGGCAGCCTGGGCGAGAGCTGCGGCTACGCGGCGCTGGAGGCCTATGCCTGCGGCACGGTGCCGGTGTTGACCGACATCCCGGCGTTCCGTGCGCTCAGCGACGGCGGCCGGGTCGGCGCGCTGTGGCCCTGCGGCGACGCCGAACGCCTGGCCGCCGCGCTGCTGCGGGCCTCGCGCGACGGGCCGTCGCGGGCGCTGGTGCGCGCGCATTTCGATGCGCAGCTATCGTTCGCGGCAGTCGGCCGGCGCTGGGCGCGCGCCTATGCGCAGTTGCTCGGTGCCACGTCGCGGAGCGCGGCATGAAGCTGGCGCTGGTGGTGCCGGGCGGCGTCGACCGCAGCGGCGAGTACCGGGTGATTCCGGCCTTCCTGAGCCTGATCGAACGCCTGGCGCGCGTGCATGAATTACACGTCTTCGTGCTGCACCAGGAACCGCTGCCGGCGCAATGGGACCTGCTCGGCGCGCGGATCCACAACATCGGTGCGGCGCGTACGCGCTGGCGGGCGATCGCTGCGATCCGCGCCGAGCACCGCCGCGCGCCGTTCGACGTGGTGCAGTCGCTGTTTTCCGGCCACTGCAGCCTGATCGCGGTGGCGGCAGCGCGCTGGCTGCGGCGGCCGAGCCTGGTGCACATCGCCGGCGGCGAACTGGTCGCACTGCATGCGATCGGCTACGGCGGCCGGCGCAAATGGCAGGGGCGGCTGCGCGAAGCGCTGGTGTTGCGCCTGGCGAGTGCGGTGACCGCCGCCAGCGCGCCCATCCTCGACAGCTTGCGGGCGTTGGGCATCGCCGCCGAACGCGTGCCGCTGGGCGTGGACCTGCGCGCCTGGCCACCGCGCCCGCCGCGCCCGCGCGGGGAGGGTCCGGCGCGGCTGTTGCACGTGGCCAGCCTCAATCCGGTGAAGGACCAGACGACCCTGTTGCGCGCACTCGCTGCGCTGGCCCGCGCCGGGGTCGACTTCCGCATCGACTTGGTCGGCGTGGACACCCTCGACGGCGCGATGCAGCGCCTGGTCGCCACGCTGGGCCTGAGCGCGCGCGTGCGCTTCCTCGGCTTCAAGACCCAGCGCGACCTGCGGCCGCTGGTGGAGGCGGCGGATCTGCTGGTGTTGTCGTCGCAGCACGAGGCCGGGCCGCTGGTGTTGCTGGAAGCGGCGGTGGCCGGCGTGCCGACCGTGGGCACCGCGGTCGGGCATCTGCAGGAGTGGGCGCCGTCGGCGGCGCTGGCGGTGCCCGTGGGCGACTGGGCCGGGCTGGCCGATGCGCTGCGCCAGGTACTCAGCGACGACGACCTGCGCCTGCGCCTGGCCTGGGCGGCGCAATGCCGGGCCTTGCGCGAGGACGCCGACTGCAGCGTGCGCGGCTTCACCGCGCTGTACCAGCGCCTGTGCGCACCGCGCCGCACCGATGAGCGGCGCGCGGCGCAGAACGGTTGACGCGCAGCGCGGCGTGCCGGCGCTTCGCCTTTAAGAGGGCATCGCGTTTTGTCGTAGGAGAGGCTTCAGCCGCGATGTGCGCCGCCCCAACGGCTGTCGCGGCTGAAGCCGCTCCTGCGACGGTCGTTTACTGCGCGCTCTAGGAGGGCGCGCGTCACTCCGACGACGGCGCATAGCCCTGCAGCGCGGTGCGCACCGCGTACAGCGTGTCCATGCGCGGCACCGGACGCAGCAACCGCTGCAGCACGCGGCGGCGCTGCGGCAGGCGCACCCAGTCCTGGCCCTGCAACCACAGTTGGGTCCGGATCATCTCGGCGCGTTCCTGGCGGCTTTCCGCCGAGGGCTGCAGGCGCTGGCGCAGATAGTCCAGCACCTCGCCGCCCGAACGCGCCCATTCGATGCCCGGCAGTGCCGGCAGCCACAGTTGCGAGCACGACGCCGCGGTCAGGTCCAATCCGCGCGCGCACAGCCGCAACAGCGGCGGACACTGCGCGCGCAATTGCTTGAGCACCGCCGACGGAATCGCCGCGCGGTAGTAACGCAGCATCAACCGCAGCGGCGGCCATGCCCACCAGGCGTCGGTGCCGGTCAGCATCTGCCAGTCGCTGGCGCGCATGCGCGGAGCGAGCAAGGCCAGGTCGTGCAGGTGCATCAGCCGCAGGCTGCGGCTGCACAGTCCGCCGGCCGCGTGCAGCAACAGGTGGCGCATCAGCGCGCCGTTGCTGGGGTAGGGATTCAGGCCGGGCCTACCGTCGCCCGGCAGGAGCTGCGTACCGAGGTCGACCGTGCGCAGCGGCAGGCGCTCCTGGATGCGCACGTGCAGTTCGATGTTGATCGGCGTGTCGCGGTGCTCGCCCAGGCCACCCACCGCCTGCGCCTGCGCCGGACGGAAGGTCTGGTGCTTCCACTGCGCGAACTCGGCCACGTAGCCCAGCGCGGCGAGCAAAGTCGCGGCACGCTCGGCGTCCTCGGGGCGCACCAGCAGGTCGATGTCGGCCATCGGCCGGTCGCCCGGCCGATACAGGCCTTGCGCATGCAGCGCCGCGCCTTTCAGCGGCACGATCGCCAGGCCGGCGGTCTGCGCCAGGGCGTCGATTCGCTGCAGCAACGCCGCGATGCGCTGGTAGCGCTGTGCCACGTGCTCGCGTTGCCCCACCAGGAACGCGCGCCACGGCCGGTCCGGCCATTGCGAGCGCTGGCTCAGCAGTGGCGCCACGCCGTGCGCGACCGCCGCCGCTGCGGCCAGTTGCCAGTGCAGGCCGCTCCAGTCCGGCATCGGCGCACCGGGGCGTGCCAGCTCATGCGCCAGGGTTTCGGTAGCCAGGCGCAGGCCACGGCCGATGCGCCGCAACGGCAGGTGTGCCGGCGTCGCCGCGGCTGCCGCTGTCAGCAGGTCGGCCGCCACGGCCTGTGACGAGGGCGTCGCCAGGTCGCTCATGAGCGCTGCACCAGCGGGATGCGGCGGCTGCCGCCGGCGGCGACCGCCTTGGCCGCCGGCGCTGGCGGCGCGTCGGTCCGATGCTCGGCTTCGCGCGCGATCAGCGCTGCCCAGTCGGCGTCCAGCGCCGCCCAGTCCTGCGCGTGCGTCGGTGCCGGGCGCGCATCCTCGCGGCATTGCAGGTCCACCTGCCGGTGCAGCAGATCGCGTACCTGGCGGTAGAACGCCGAGTCGTAGGCGCCACGGAACATCATCGCCAGGTCGTCGCTGTCCTGCCAATGGGTCTTGCGCCCGAGCTGGTCCTTGACCTGCTGGTAGAACACGGTGCCGGGCAGGGGATAGGACACGCTGACGCCGATGTCGTCCGGGCGCGCCTGCGCCACCAGCCGGCGCGTGGCGAGGATGTCGTCGAGTTGTTCGTCCAGGTAGCCCAGCTGCAGGAAGAAGCCGACGCGGATGCCCTGCGCGCCCAGCCGCTGGCGCGCGGCGATCACGCCGTCCACGTCGGTGCCCTTGGTCATCTTGTCGAGGATGCGCTGGCTGCCGCTCTCCGCGCCGATCCAGGCCTCGCGGCAGCCGGCCCGTGCCAGGGCGGCGGTCATGCGCTCGCTGCACAGGTCGGCACGGGTCTGGATGGTGAAGGGCACCGCGCCGTCGGCGGCGGCCAGCGCATCGGCGAAGTCCTCCACCCAGTCCACGTGGAAGCCGAAGATGTCGTCGGCCATCCACACATGGTCGGGCGCGAAGCTGCGCTTGAGCTGGGTCATCTCCGCGGCCACGTCCTGTGCCTCGCGGCGCTTGTAGTGATTGCCCCAGATCGGCTTGGCGCACCAGTTGCAGCGGAACGGGCAGCCGCGCGAGGCGGCCATGTTCAGACTGAAATGGCCGTGTCGCTGCTGCCAGAACGCGCGGTAGCGCGGGATATCCAGCAGGTCCCAGGCCGCCGTGACCGACAGCCGCGGATCCGGCGGCCGCGCACCGATCTGCGCACGCTTGAGTTGCGGCAGCACCGCGCTGGCCACCTCGGCGAGGCCGGCCACCCAGCGCGCCGGGTCGATGTCCGGTTCCGCCTGCAGGCGCGCCACCAGATCCAGCAAGGCCGCGATGCCTTCGCCGATCAGCACCGCGTCGGCACCGGCCGCAAGGAACGCCTCCGGATGGTCCGAGGCGTCGGAGCCGGCGACGAGTACCCGGCTGCCGCCGGCGCGCGCCTCGGCGATCATCCGGCACGCGGCCTCGCGCATCCGGCTCAGGCACATCTTGGTGAGGAAGTTGAAGTTGTCCTCGTAGAACACCACCAGGTCCGGCCGCTGCGTGCGGACGGCGTGGTCGTAGTCCTCCACGCCCTCGGCCAGCATCGCGTCGAACAGCGTCACCTGGTGTCCGTGCTGACGCAGCAGTGCCGCCACCTGCAGCGTGGCCAGCGGCGGGTACGGCTTGCCGCGTTCCCATTGCTTGGGGTCGTAGCGCAGGAAGTAGGAGTGGCTGACCTGGATCTTGAGCATCGGCGAAAGGTCTCGTTCGGCGCCGCGGGGGAGGGGCGCATGCAGCGATGGCCGCGCGCAGGTGGCCGTGGCGGTAGGTGCCGGGGCTGCGCCGTTTGGTTGCGCGAAACACCGGCATGACCCCGCGCAACCTTTGGCCGCGGCAGGCGCACCCACGCTGCATCCACCCAAGCGACCCTTCTCCGATGCAGCGATCGACCGTGCGTGTTCTGGACGTGGCAACAAGCGACCACGCCACGCCAGTCGTCACTTCGGGCGGTGCCTGCGATCCGTTCCACACCCAGCTGCGGCGCCCCCACACCCTCAGCAAGCAACTGCTCGGTGGACGCTTCCACTTCGAGAGCAACAGTCCGGCGCTGCTGGCCTTGGTGGAAGCGGCATTCGGCGCGGTGCCGGCGCATCGCCTGCCGGAGAGCGCCGCATTCCGTATCGAACTGACCCTGGTGGACCGCGGCGACGCGCCCTACGCGCTGGCAATGGAGCCGCCGCCGGTGCAGACCCATTCCGGCGCGGGTGTATTGAGCGGGGTGATCGATGCGCACAACTACGTCGTGCTGGTGCCCGAGCAGCGCAGGGCGCTGGTGGTGGTGTCCGAGGACATGCTCGTGCACGCCTACCACGTGCGTTACGAACTGATCGAGTTCGCCGTGTTCGTGCTTGCCGCGCACGGCATGCGCCTGGTGCCGCTGCACGGCGCCTGCGTCGGCCGCGACGGCCGCGGCGTGCTGCTGCTCGGCGGCAGCGGCGCCGGCAAGTCGACCCTGGCGCTGCACAGCCTGCTGCGTGGGCTGGAGTTCCTTGCCGAGGACGCGTTGTTCGTCGCCCCGCACTACCTGCTCGCCACCGGCATCGGCAACTTTCTGCATCTGCGGCCGGAACTGTTGCACCTGCTCGATCCGCAGACCCGCGCCTGGATCGCCGCGGCGCCGATGATCCGCCGCCGCAGCGGCGCGCTGAAGCACGAGGTGGACATCCGCCAGGGCGAGGGGCGCCTGGCACAGGCACCGTTGCGGCTGGCCGCGGCCGTGTTCGTCTCGTCCACCATGGCCGCCGATCCGCAGCGGCTGCTGCAGGCGATGCCCGACGCGGACGTGGCTGCACGCCTGGCCGCGGACCAGCCCTACGCCGCAGGCCAGCCGCACTGGCCGTTGTTCGCGCGCCAGTTGCAGCGGCTGGGCGTGTACGAACTGCAGCGCGGCACGCATCCGGAGGCCTCGGTCGATGCGCTGCAGACACTGTTGGCCTGATCCCGTGCAAAACGTGACGGCGCCTGCGACGTGCATCGCCGACGCAGGGGAGTGCGGATGGCGCACCGCGTCGATGGTCCGCCGCATGGATACCCACCGATGAGCACACGTCCGGAACCGGCATCGCACTTGCTGCGCGCCTTCGTCGCCGTGCTCGGCCGCGGCGAACGCCTGCGCATTGCCGGGTACGTGCTACTGTCGCTGCTCGGCGCGCTGGCCGGCGCGCTGGCGGCGGTCGCGCTGGTGCCGCTGGTGCAACCCGGCCATGTGCTGACCCTGGCCGGCCACGCCTTGCCGTTGCCGACCGGCTTCCTCGCGCAGACCCTGCTGTTCGTCGCCGCCAGCAGCGGCTTCGCCCTGCTGCGTTGGTGGGGCACACGACTGGCCGCGGACCTGGCCAGCCGCCACGCGCTGGACCTGCGCCGGCAGGTGCATGCGCGGCTGCTGCAGGCGCCGCTGTCGGCCCTGGCCGACGCCAGCTCGGCGGAAATCGCCAACCTGCTCACCTACAACGTCGAGATCGTGGTGCAGGGCTTCAGCGCGCTGCTGCAACTGCTGGTGGCGGCGATCACCGCGGCGGTGAGCCTGGCCGCGGCGTTCCTGGTCTCGCCCATGCTGGTGCTGGCACTGCCGCCGCTGCTGGCGCTGGGCCTGCTCGCCTTCCGCATTGCCGGCCACGAACAGGCCCGGGTCAGCCGCGAGTACGTCGCCGACATGACCCGGCTGTTCTGGCTCAGCGAGGATTTCCCGCGGCGCCTGCGCCACGTGCGCTCGTTCGCTCGCGAGGCGCGCGAGCAGGAAGCCTACGAAGCGATCGCCGGTCGGCTCGCCTATGGCTACGCGCGCCAGCAGGCGCTGGTCGCCTCCGGCCGCCTGTTGCTGGAACTCGCGGCAGTGGCGGCCATCGCCGCGATCATGCTGCTGGCTGGGGTGTGGCACGGCATCGACCGCGGCGCGCTGATCACCGTCGGCCTGCTGCTGGGACGGCTGCTGCCGTACCTGGTCTCGACCCGGCAGAGCGTGCAGCAACTGCGCTCGGCCGCGCCTGCACTGGAATTGTGGCAGCGCTACGTGGCGCTTGGCACGCTGCCAACACCACCTGGCACCGTGGCGGCGCAGCCCAGTGCGGCGACAGCAGTGACGGCGCCGATCCAGATCGAACGCATCGGCCTGGCGCCGCCGCTGGCCGCGGTGGCCTTGACCGGTCTGGTCCTCGCGCCAGGCACACTGACCCTGATCAGCGGCCCATCCGGCGTCGGCAAGAGCAGCCTGATGGACGCGCTGGCCGGCATGGTCGCGCCACCGCAGTTCGCCGCGCACTGCGACGGCCGTGCGCTCGACTTCGCCGGCTATCGCGCCGCGCTGCAGCCCTTGGCCTATGTCGCCCAGGGCGTGCGGCCCTGGCAGCACAGCGTGCGGCACTGCCTCGCCTGGGCGGCACCGGCCGCGAGCGAGGCCGCGATGTGGGAAGCGCTGCGCGACGTCGGCCTGGCCGCGCGCCTGCAGGGCGGCGCCGGCCTGGACACCGCCGCGCACGGCGCCGGCGCGCGCCTGTCCGGCGGCGAACTGCAGCGGTTACTGCTCGCCCAGGTGCTGCTGCGGCAACCGCGCGTCGCCTTGCTCGACGAAGCCACCAGCGCGCTCGACGCCGTCGCCGAACAGCAGGTCCTGAGCACGTTGCGGCGGCGGCTGCCGCAGACCGCCCTGGTCGCGGTCTCGCACCGCCTCGGCCTGACCGCCATCGCCGACCAGTGCGTGATGGTGCAACGCGGGACCGTGTCGCCGCTGCTGTTGGCTGATCGGGCTTCCTGAGCCGACAGCATTCCCTCAGCGTCGCACTCATCAGCAGGGGCCGAACTCCGCTCAGCCCGCTACAGCCTACTGCTTCGTATGCGTCAGGCAGTCGGATATTTGGGACCAGCAGAAAAACAAAACCCCGCAAGCGGGGTCTTGTTCCTAGGCCATGCCATCTGGACAGGCAAGGCTAAATGGCCACACGCCCCCTACGGAATATCGCACTTCATCTTTCCATCCACGTAGTACGGCTTGGGGACGTCCGGATTCTGGCTGGTCTTTTCGAACACCACCTCGAACGAGTTGGGGTCCGGCTTGCCCTTGCGCTCAGTGCAGGCGTCCTGCAACTTCTTCTTGACCGCGGCGATGCCGGCGTCGCGGTTGGCACCGTCGGCGCTGTTGGTGAGATTGGCGACCTCGGCGAAAGCCGGCGAGGCGAGGCCCAACAAGCTTCCTGCGAACACGAGTGCGTGCAGCGTCTTCATGGCGTCTCCTTGTGTTGATGTCCGTACGCGGCGGGAGGCGTGCGTTGCGGCGCATGCGGCAATGCCCGGCGCCGCGGCCGCCCTCCAGCGCGGAGCTAGGATAGGGAGCGCTGGTTAAGACTTCGTAGGGATCGGCGCGCAAGACCGTCGCAGCAACATTCGACGGGTCAACGCAGCGCATTGACGCGGCGCTGGATCTTCGGGCCGAGCACATGCTTTGACACGCGCCGGCTCGCCCATGGACGCACAGGCCGCGCAGGACGACTCAGCGACTACTCGGTCCGCGGCGCCTCGTAGTTCTGCCCAGGCTGCAGCGTGGTGACGTAGGGGCCGTTCCAGTCGCGGTCGAAGATGCGCGTCAGCGTCTCGGCCGGTCCCTTGCCCTTGACGAACACCGAGGCGTCCACCGCGGTATTGAAGTAGCTCCATTCCCAGTTGCCGGTGCCGATCACGCTGCTGCGGTCGTCGGCCACCGCGTACTTGGCGTGCTCGACCCGCGCATACGGAATGAAGCCCTGTGGCGCCGGTGGCAGGCGGCTGAACTTCACCGCGATGTTCGGCAGTGCGGCCAGGCTTTTCAGATAGGCCTGCATCGGTTCGCGCAGCGCCCAGTCGGCGACGATGATGTGCACCTGCACGCCGCGGGCGGCGGCGTCGCGGATGGCGCTGTCGACCGGCGCCCACCAGCCCTTGGGCCCGAAGCTGCGGATCGCCGACAGCGTCATCACCTGGATGCGCAACGCATGCTGGCTGGCGCGGATCATCTCGACCAGGGCCGGCTCCTCGGCGCTGACCCACGCCGGCTGCAGCGCCGGCGGGCTGAACGCGGGGAAGGCGACCAGCGGCGCATCGCTGCCGGCATCCAGCAGCACCGGATCGGTGGCGGTGACCGGAACGAAGTCCGGCGGCTGCACGCCGCGCGCCTGCGCCTTGGCCAGATTGCCTTCGTCGGCCAGGCGCCAGCTGTAGTCGAAGCTCGCGGCGAAGGTCTTGGCGAAGCGCGCGTCATCGATGCGCGCGCCGATCTCATGGATCTGCTCCAGCGCCCGCCAATCCCAGTTCTGGCTGCCGACGAACACGCTGGCGTCGTCGACGATCATGTACTTGGCGTGCAGCACGCCGCCGGTCAGCGTATCGACCGGCAGCACCCGCACGGTGATACCCGGCACCTTGCCCAGCCAGGCGACGCTGTCCGGGTTCTTGGCCAGGAAGGTGTGGTCGACCAGCAGGTGCACCGCCACCCCGGCGCGGGCGCGCGCGGCCAGCGCGTCCAGCACTGGGGTCAGTCCTGTGCCGGGCTTCTCGGAGATGTAGAACGCGGCGATGTCGATGCGCTGCCTGGCCCCGTTGATCATCGCCAGCCAGGTCTGCTGGGTGCGTGGCACGCCGGGTTCGCCGTAGACGCTGGCCTCGGGCACGCTCTCGACGATCTGGAACTGCGAGGGCTGCGGCCGGGCCTGGGCGCCGGTGGCTGCCGACAGCAGCAGGCAGGCCATGGCGGCGGACAGGAAGCGGCGTGCGGGATGCACGCTGGCGATGGAAGCGAGAGGCACGTTGGGTGTCCTTGCGGGAGCGTGGGAAGTGGATGCCGGGCGGCGATGCGCGTGCATGCTACCGGCAGCTGTCGTAGCTTGGCAGCCTGCTTTGCAGCGCATGTGTCAGTGAGATGGTGACGGCTAAGTTGGCGTTCCCGTCCAGGGGCGTCAGCGCTTCAAGGCAGAGCGCGCCACCAATGCGCACGCAGGCCGCGGCCGACCTTCATCGCTTGACCACTCACGGTTCTGATTGGATCAGGGCGTCGCCATGCCGCGCCGTGCGGCGTTCGCAGAAGGAATGCATCGCCGTCCAACGGCACCGGCGACCGCGTCGTGCCGCGCGCGAGGGTTCAGGCGCGACCTTCGGCGAATGCGGACTGCGCCTGCGCAAACCACTGCAGCACCTGCTGGCGATGCGGCTCGCCCCAGCAGCGCACGAACTGCTGGGTGTGGTGGTCGGTGAGGTCGTTGAGCGCGGCGATGCGTTGCGCGACGTAGGCAGGCTCCAGTCGCAGGCCGCAGTCGACCTCGATGCAGTGGCGCCAGGCGGTGTAGCTGTCGGGAATGATGGAAGAAGACATGAAGATCCCTGGAGTTCGGCGCCCATCGCGGCACAGGGCCGCCGTGCGAGGCGCGTCGGTGGTGGCCGGATGCGAACCGCGGCTGACTGACGGCAACGGCAGGCTTGCGCCCGCGCTCGATAGTTCACTAATGTTATAGTGTAACTCAACCGATGCGCTGCATATGCGACCTGGCATTCCCCTGATCCTGTTGCTCCTCTCCGCCAGTTCGCCAGCCACCGCTGCGATCCGCCACCATGGCCCGCACGTGCACGGCCAGGCCAACCTGGAGGTCGCTGTCGACGGCACCGCCGTGGACGTGCAGCTCAGCGCGCCCGGCATCGGCATCCTCGATTTCGAACACCCGACGCGCGATGCCGGCGAGCGCCAGCGGCTGGAGGCCGCGGTCGCCACCCTGCGCGGTGCGGGCTGGTTGCAGTTCCCGGTCGCGGCGGCCTGTTCGTTGCGCAGCGCGCAGGTCACCACCGAGGGCTACGACGTGGCGATGGCCGATCCGGACGAGCCCGGTCACAGCCATGCCGAGTTCCACGCCCGGTACGCGTTCAACTGCACGCAGCCGGCGCGTCTGGATCACCTGCAGGTGCTGTTGCCGCAACGTTTCCCCGGGCTGCACACGGTGCTGGTCGATGTCGCCACCGCTGCGGGCCAGGGCCGCACCGAGGTGGTGCCCGGGCAGACCCGGGTGAAGCTGCCGGAATGAACCAGCACCACGTCGTCGAACTGACCGAGCTGCGCTTCGGCTATCCCGGCGCCGCCGCACCGGTGCTGGACATCGCATCGTTCGCGCTGCCGCGTGGGCAGCAACTGTTGCTGCGTGGCGCCAGCGGATCGGGCAAGAGCACCTTGCTGGCGTTGATCGCCGGCGTGCTGCAGCCCACGGCCGGCTGCGTGCGCGTGGCCGGGCAGGACCTGGCGGCCTTGCGCAAGGCCGCACGCGATCGCTTCCGTGCCGACCACTGCGGCGTGGTGTTCCAGCAGTTCAACCTGCTGCCGTTCCTGAGCACCCGCGACAATATCGCGCTGGGCCTGCAGTTCTCGGCGCGCCGCGGCCGGCTGGCGGCGGGCACGCAGGCGCTGGACACCGAGATCGAGCGGCTGATGGTCGCGCTGGGCCTGGACGTGGCGGCGCTATGGTCGCGACCGGCCGCGCGCCTCAGCGTCGGCCAGCAGCAACGCGTGGCCGCCGCGCGCGCATTGATCGCACGGCCGCCGCTGCTGCTGGCCGACGAACCCACCTCCGCGCTCGACCCGGTCGCGGCGCAGGCCTTCCTGCAGTTGCTGTTCGCCGAGTGCCGGCAGGGCGGCACCAGTTCGATCGTGGTCAGCCACGATCCGTCGATCGCACCGCTGTTCGACGCCCAGGCCGATCTGGCCACGCTCAACCGCGCCGGCGCCGGAGGTGCACGATGAGCCTGTTGAAGCTGGCCCTGGCCAGCCTGCGCAGCCGGCGCCTGGGCGTGGCCTTGACCGTACTGGTGATCACCCTGAGCGTGACCCTGCTGCTGGGCGTGGAGCGGATCCGCACGCAGGCGCACGAAGGTTTCGCCAGCACCGTGTCGGGCACCGACCTGATCGTCGGCGCACGCTCGGGCCCGGTGAACCTGTTGCTGTACTCGGTGTTCCACATCGGCGACGCCACCAACAACGTGTCGTGGAAGAGCTACCAGGACCTGAGCGCGATGCCCGAAGTGAAGTGGGCGGTGCCGCTGTCGCTGGGCGATTCCTACCGCGGCTACCGGGTGGTCGGCACCAGCACCGGCTTCTTCGAGCACTACCACTACGGCGCCAAGCATCCCCTGGCGTTCGCGCAGGGCAGGGCGTTCGACGATCTCTACGATGCGGTGATCGGCGCCGACGTCGCCGCCGCGCTCGGCCGCCACCTCGGCGACGAGATCGTGCTGACCCATGGCACCGGGCGCATCAGCCTGGCCAACCATGCCGACAAGCCGTTCCGGATCGTCGGCATCCTGCGCCGCACCGGCACGCCGGTGGACTCCAGCGTGCTGGTCTCGCTGCAGGCGATCGAGGCGATCCATATCGACTGGCATTCCGGCGTGCGGCTTCCGGGCCACCACGTCAGCGCCGCGCAGGCGCGGGCGATGGACCTGACCCCGGACACCATCACCGCCTTCATGCTCGGCCTGAAGACCCGCATCGCCACCTTCTCGGTCCAGCGGCGCATCAACGAGTACCCGGAGGAAGCGATGCTGGCGATCATGCCGGGCGTCACCCTGCAGCAGCTGTGGGGCACGCTGGGCACGGCCGAAGGCGCCCTGCGCATGATCGCCTCGCTGGTGGTGCTGCTCGGCCTGGTGTCGATGGTCGCGCTGCTGGTGGCCACGCTGCAGGAGCGCCGGCGCGAGATGGCGATCCTGCGCGCGGTCGGCGCACGGCCGCGCGACATCGCCTGGCTGCTGCTGTTCGAGGCCGGCCTGGTCACCGTGGTGTCGTGCACACTGGCGCTGCTGGCGGTGACCGCGGCCAGCTGGCTGGCGCGCGGCTGGGTGCTCGATCATTTCGGCCTGGCGATCAACCGTGTCGCGCCCAGTGCGGCGGAGTGGGGCTGGCTCGGCTGCGTGCTGCTGGCCGGCGTGCTCGCCGGCATCGTGCCGGCCCTGCTGGCCTATCGCCGCACCCTGGCCGATGGCCTGTCGCCGGAGCTGTGAGCATGACCCGCTGGATCCTTCCCTTGCTGGCGCTCGCACTGCTGTGCGGCTGCGGCCGCCAGCAACAAGCCCCCATCCCGGAAAAAGCGCAGGCGACAGCGGCGGCGCAGCCAGCACCGACCAAGGAAGCGGCGATCAACCCGCCACTGGGCGAGCCCGATGCCGACGGCTATCGCGAACTGGACTGGAGCGCGATGCTGCCGCCCGCCGAGCTGAAGGCGCTGGAAAACAGCGACGAAGCACCGGTCAACCACACCGGCAAGCGTGCGATGCCGCAGACCGGTACCTACAACACCGTGGCCGCCGTGCTGGCGCGCAAGGTGCGCCTGCCGGGCTACGTGGTGCCGCTGGACAGCGACGACGCCGGCCGCGTGCGCGAGTTCCTGTTCGTGCCGTACTACGGCGCCTGCATCCACGTGCCGCCCCCGCCACCGAACCAGATCGTGCATGTACGCCTGGACAGCCCGATCGACCCGCCCGACATGTACAGCCCGTTCTACCTGACCGGTCAATTGCGCGCGGAAACCCTCCACGGCGAACTCGCCGGCACCGCCTACACGATGGAGCAGGCGCACCTGCATCCCTATGAAAAAGGCTGATCGCCATTTCCTGCTGACTGGAGTGCTGTGCATGCTGGCGGGCTGCCACGGTGATGGCGGGAAGCCGCCGGACGCCACGCCGACACCATCACCGGCAGCAAAGCACACAACCGCAGCAGCCGACGCTGTCCCGGACACCGTCGAAAGCTGGGAACAACTGGCACCGGCCAACGACATCTACCAGCGCCCGCCGCCGCGGATCGGCACGGCGTGGCGAGGCGACGCCGCGGTGCTGGATCAGCCGGCGCCGGTCGACGATGGCCCCTCGGTGGTCAATGGCATGCCGATCGACCATTCCGGCACCCAGCGCGCCGCGCAGTTCGGTTCATCGCAAGTGGTGAAGGGCCTGGAAGGCAAGCGCTTCGCCCTGGACGGCTACGTGGTGCCGCTGGAAAGCGACGACCAGGGCAAGGTCAGCGAACTGCTGTTCGTGCCGTTCTATGGCGCCTGCATCCACGTACCACCGCCGCCACCGAACCAGATCCTGCACGTGGTGCTGCGCACCCCGATCGACGTACCGGAGCTGTGGGACCCGTTCCACCTGCAGGGGCGGCTGCATCTGGCCGACTTCAAGGCCGATATCGCCAATGCCACCTACGAGGCGGAGGACGCCACGCTCACCCCGGTGCAGGGCTGAGGGCGCGGTCCGATGCGCCTGAAGTCGCCGATGCGTTTGGCGATCGCGATCGCCGCCTGTGGCGTCGTCGTTGCCGGCGGCGTGCTGTTGGCATTGCGTACGCACGGGCATGTGGCACCGACACCGCGTGCTGCTGCGACCACGGCGATCCACCCGCCAACGGTGCCCGCATTTCATGTCGCGCCATTGTCCGAAGATGCCGCCGACAAGCGCATCACCACACTGCTGCACAGCGACGCCGCATTCGCGCGCGACGCCACATTCCTGATCGTGGCCAGCGTCCGCGAACGCTGCGCACCGGCCCATTCTGGCGAACTGGCGAAGATGGCCAACCGCGCCCGCCTGCCGATACTGGTCGCAACATCCGAGGTGACGACGCGCGAACCCGACCTGGACCATCCGATCTACCAAGCGATCCAGCGCACCGCCGCCGCTGCGCCCTGCGGCCGCGCGCTCGACCTGACGGCGACCGGCCTGCCGCTGCAACTGGACCCAGAACGCTACGCGGCTGCGTTCCCCGACAGCTACTACCAACCCACGCTGGACACGGTGCCGCACGAGTACGCCGGCCAACCGCTGGGCGCCCGCGCGGAGCAGGAATGCCAGTCGATCGCCTACGCGGTGCTGCCGCTGGGCCGGGACGGCTGGCAGTGCAGAGCGCTGTGGTCCGGCATGCGCCCGCGGATCGTCAAAGCCTGCGAACAAGCCCGTAGCGAAGGCGGGCAGGGGGCAGGTGAGGCGATTCCGCCGGAGGTCGCGAACCGGCTGACGCCGATGGTGGCTGGCTTGCTGGAGAAGTTGCCGGAATCCTGTCGCTGAGTGCGTGTGCCCTTGCACTTGAGAAGCTAACAAGTGCGAACGGCAAGAGTTGGCCAAGACAGAAGTTCGCGGAGTAGCTGATTAGGGCGGTTTCCAGTCCACGTTGTTGCGTTGTGCCTTACGTTGACGTGCCCCCGAACACCTGCAATCGCACCTGGATGAACTCCAGCAACGCCCGAACCCGCGCAGTGACCGAATGACGGTGACTGTAGGCGCCAAGCAATTGCAGCGGGGCAGGGCGTAGATCCAGCGGCACTTCCTGCAACCTGCCTGCGGCAAGATCTTCTTGGCACGGATAGGCCGCGACGATCGCAAAGCCGAGACCTTGGCGCGCGCCGGCCACCGCAAGTTCCCCGCTGTTGACGCGGTAGCGGCTGCGCACAGGCACCTTCACGATCTCACCCGCGGGATCGAGAAACTGCCAGGGCTGACCCTTGAGTGCGCTCACGGTGGTGATGCACGGCAGGGACTTGAGTTCGCGCACATGGCGCGGCATTCCGGTCTGGGCCAGTAGCGCGGGGGACGCGACCACGATGCTGGACAAGGTCGCCAGTTCGCGGGTGATGAACGCACTGTCATCCTGACGCCCGCGGTGGAAGACGATGGAGAGGTCCATGTCTTCCCGCAGCACCTCCAGTCCGGTGAGGCGCGTGTCGCATTCCAACTCGATGCCCGGATGCAGGCTGCAGAATTCCGCGAGGATCGGCGCGAGCAACCTGGGTGCTTCGTTGGGCATACACATCCTGAGAGGCCCCTTCAATTCGCCTTGTACTGCGCCGAGCTCCTCCTCCGTGGAGAGCAAAGCGTCGAGGAGCGGCTTGGCACGCGCATAAACCAGCCTCCCGGCTTCCGTCATGCGCAGATGGCGCGTGCTGCGTTCCAGCAAGCGCACGCCCAGCCTGCGCTCCAGTGCCGCGACATGACGGCTGACGTTGGACGACGGCAAGGCCAGCAGGCGCCCAGCCCCGGAAAAGCTCTGCGCGTCGACGACGGCCACATAGACGCGGACTGCATTCAGATCGAGGTTGGTGCGCACTATTGTCCCAAATAGGGTATGAAACCCCGCCATTTTCGCATGCTAGTTGGCGGAATTGGCGAGGTCCAAGATGCACTCCCGTCCAACGGCTGCCCTTCAACGGCACGCCTGGACCAATTGAATCGGGATGCATCGGCATGGAGATCGGAATACTGGGTGGCGGCATCGCAGGCTTGAGCGTGGCCCTTGCGTTGCACAAGCAGGGGCACACCGTCTGCGTCTATGAACGCCGGAGCGGGCCGGCCACCATGGGCGCTGGCGTGACGCTTTGGCCCAACGCGGGCTTCGTGTTGCAGGAGCTCGGATTGTTGGAGGATGTCGGGGCAGTGGGCGGTCGGCCAGTGTCGGTACACCGCAAAGACGCAGCGGGTAACGCGCTGGGAGGCCTGGACATCACCCTGCTGGACCAACTCATGGGCTACCCGACCCACACGATCCTGCGCCGCGACCTGCAGGCGGTACTGCTCGACCACGTGGCACGCGCTGGTATCCAGGTGGAGTTCGGGCATCGGGCGATAGCGATCGATCTGGATGCCGGCGGCAAGGCCGTGGCACGGTTCGAGAACGGAAAGAGCATCTCTCCGGATCTGCTCATTGGCGCGGATGGCCGCATGGGCTCGGTGGCGCGCAAGTTCGTCGCCGGGGACAACACGCCCATCTACCAGGGGTTCGTAAACTGGATCGGCGTTGCACAGGGCAATGGCCCGTTGGTGAGCGACATGGCGATTCACGATTACTGGGGGTCTGGCGATCGTTTCGGTTGCGTGCCGATCCGGACGGATCTGGTGTACTGGGCCGCCGCGCAGGCGCGGCCATTGCCCGAGGCGACGCCAGCAGCGGAGATGCGCAAGGAAGTGATGGATCTGTTTGCAGGATGGCGCGAGCCTGTCGCCCGCCTCATCGAAGCCACGCCGGCGCACTCCATCCAACTGATCGCCGTGCACGACGTCGAGCCGCTGCACACGTGGAGCCGAGCAAATGTGCTGCTCGTCGGCGATGCGGCGCACGCGCCACTGCCGACCTCGGGCCAGGGCGCCTGTCAGGCCCTGGAAGACGCTTGGCATCTGGCACGGTGCCTCGACGAGGCCGGCGGTGCGCTGGATCGAGCATTACCGCGTTTTGCCGCAATCCGCGGACCCAAGACCACCAAGCTGGCAGAGCAGGGCAGAATGTTCGCGCGCGGCCTTTTCGCCCAAGACCCCGAAACCTGCCGCCTTCGTAACGAGCGCGCCAAGGCGTCCGATCCATTGCGTGATGCGCAGGCCATGGCGGCGGGATGGTCGCAGGGGTTGCCGATGGCGGACTGCATTGACGGCACGCCGGCGAACGGCGCTGGCAGTCTGTATCGCCTGTAAAAGATAGTCTTGATCCGAGTGTCGCGTGGCATCTGCGCTGCAGGAAGCATTTCCACCAAATCCGGGCCTCCATTTCATTGGGTTGCTAGGTCATGCTGATCAAAGATCTTCCACTGCGCTGCCCCTGTTGTGGCTACAAAACGCTTGTCGAGGGAGTGGCATTTGAGATTTGCACCGTGTGTTTCAGGGAGGATGATGGCCAAGATGACGATGATGCTGATGCTGATGAGGTACTAGGTGGCCCGAATGGCAATCTCAGCGTTACACAAGCGCGAGCGAACTATCAGCAAATTGTCGCCTTTCGGAGACAGGGCCTGTCTTATGTACATCCGCCTTAGGTGAAGAAATGTAGAATGAGGGCCTAGTCAACCCGGCTTCCCGGCTAGGCTTACGGGGTGGGGAATGGGTCTATACCAAGAACAGACCCTGAAATGATAGATAATTCGGATCTAAACCAACAACAACATCATGACAGCCTTGAACAAGCCAATGCCATCAGTGCAGCCGCCAAGCGTCAAGTCGCTCTTTCTTCAAATGAGGTACGGAGATCAACCAATATCTACAGGCACAGGCTTCGTAGTGAAAAACGGGTCTTCTGCGTTCCTTCTGACAAATCGTCATAATTTAACTGGGCGTCGGAATGATTCCGGCGAACTGCTCTCGAAAACGGGCGGAATCCCAGATAATGTCCTCGTTTATCACCATCTTTCAGGGCGTCTTGGCGCTTGGGAGGGCAGGGTTGAAGCGCTCTTCACCGAACAAGGACAAAAACGCTGGAAAGAACATCCACTGCATGGTGCGCGTGCAGATGTGGTGGCGTTGCCGCTCACCAACATCGAAGGAGTCGACCTATATCCCTACGAACTGACAGAAGAACCAAGAATTGCGATCGCCCCTGGAGACATTATAAGTGTTGTTGGATTTCCATTCGGAATGTCTACGGGCGGACTTCTTCCGATATGGGCAACAGGATTCATTGCCAGTGAGCCGCAGGTGAGCATAAACAACAGTGATCTCCCAGTTTTTTATATTGATTGCCGAAGCAGGCAAGGGCAATCTGGATCTGCAGTAGTTGCTCATCGGTCAGGCGGAATGGTGAGCATGGAGAACGGGGTTGCAGCTATCTTTGAAGGGCCAGTGACACGCCTCCTTGGAATTTACAGCGGGCGTATCAACAATGAGTCGGATATCGGCATTGTTTGGCGGACCGCTGCATTGCATGGTCTAGTCCAGGATACGAGGGAGTTCCTTGCGACGTCAGTCCCGCAATCTATCAATAAGTTGAATTGGTAAAGCCTAATTTTCTCGCATGACGAAAGCTATTCACAGGCTAAGCGAACTGTGCAGCCGCTTCTGGCCATCGGGGTTCCGACCCAAAGCAGACATCAAACTGGCGCCAGGGGGCTAAGGCCGTTCAACCCAAGCAACTCTCTATCGTCGTCGCTCATTGGATTGTCAATAGCATGACGAATTCTGCGTTGGCACCACTCGTAAAAGTCGGGATGCTCATACTGCAGTTGCGCCTGTCCTACTTCGTTGAGATGGATCCTGTAGCAGTATCGAACCGGGCCAATAGTAAGCGTGGAATGGAAAGCTTCGGGCGCGTGAGATTGCGGATTACCTGTGACGATCAGGCCGCCATGGGCGGCGTAGCTATGGATCGCACCATTCTCTTGTAGACGGCGGTAGGCGACGTCGGCATCTACGCAAAGCAAAACATAGTTTTTATCACTTATGCCTATGGCGAAATCTGCAATCGGTTGGTAGAAGGTTGCGCCCACCTCTGCTAAGTGACAACACATAAGCTTCGCGAAATACCTGAAAACATCCAAATAAAGTGTTCCGCCATTGGCATTGAAGCGGGGGTCTTCATACACCTTTGCGGGATCCCCCCCCGCTTTCAAGAGTTCCAAGGCCAATCCTCTAAATGCATCAAATGCCAAATCGGCCGGCTGAGTTCTCGCGTTATTACAGGTTCCGCATATGCGAGCGGAAAAGTGAAACTGCTTCGAGCTTGGGCTCTGTGCGTGGCGATAGCGTTCGCCTGGGCGCCCGATAACCATCGGCTGCGCCCCAAACTCACTACGAAGCGCGGCCGCCTTGACCTTATGCTCGCCTGAAAGCGCCCCGGTAGACCCGCATAGGCAGCATTGGCCAGTAAGAGGCGGGGCAAATGTATCCATAGCTAATCTCCGATTGCTTGCCGGAGCACCTCTTTTAAGCTTACCTTGAGGTGAAAATTAAAAGGAGTGGCTCGCTCTATTGCCTGTAAGCCCCAAGGGCGATAATGCGTAGACTCGGAAGTCTTGAAGACCCACGCCGGCGCGCGGCAGTGACTGACCATAGCAGTGGCCACATGGGTGGGCAACACACCGCGACGCTTGGCCATGATGTTGCGGAACTCCTGCGCCTGCAGGATCAGGAGCGACCACCAGACCAGGTCGCTGGAGCGAAGCTCCCGGCCCTCAGGCGTGGCCAGGACGTTGCCGCGCACCTGGAAGCCGGTCCAGTCGGGACCGAGCAGCTTGCCGCCCCTGAGAACGCGCATGAGCTTGTATGCGGTATAGGGGATGCGTGCTCGAGCGGACTCCCAGTTGGAGACCGTGCGGACGCTGACGCGCAGGAGCTTGGCGCAGTCGGGGATGCTCAGGCCGAGAGTGATGCGGGCGGTGCGGAACTGCTCAGCGTGGTGGCGGATCTGCAACGGGGATGGCCGGCCGCGCCCCCGTCCGGGGACAGGTACAATTTCGCATAATGTATCTTATGTAAAATCCCTGAAGTAGAAGCAGCCCCCAGACACCATCAGACCCACCAACCTCACCGCACCGTCACCAACCCCTGCGCCCCCGCCCACTGCTGGATGTCGTCACGGCGGATCGCCGCGGCCATCAGGCCGGGGAATGCGTCCGGGGTGCAGGCGAACGACGGCACGCCTAGCGCCGCCAGCTTGGCGGCCAGGGCGCGGTCGTAGGACGGTGTGCCTTCGTCGCTGAGGGCCAGCAGCACGACGAACTGCACGCCGGATTCGACCAGTTCGCGGGCACGCGCCAGCAGCCGCTCCTCGACGCCGCCTTCGTACAGGTCGGAGATCAGCACCAGGATGGCGTTGTGCGGTTCGCGGATGATGCCCTGGCAATAGCTCACCGCGCGGTGGATATCGGTGCCGCCGCCCAGTTGCACGCCGAACAGCAGGTCCACCGGATCGTCCAGTTGCTCGCTCATGTCGACCACTTCGGTGTCGAACACGACCAGGCGCGTGGACACCGCCGGCAGCGAGGCCATCACCGCGCCGAAGATGCTGGAATACACCACCGAGGCGGCCATGGAGCCGCTCTGGTCGATGCACAGCAGGACTTCGCGTTGCGGCTTCCTGGCCTTGCGGCCGTAGCCGACCAGGTCCTGCGGCACCACCGTGCGCAGTTCCGGCTGCCAGTGCCGCAGGTTGCTGCGGATGGTGCGGTGCCAGTCGATCTCGGCCAGCCGCGGGCGGCGGTTGCGGCGCGCGCGGTCCAGGGCGCCGGTCACCGCCGAGCGCATCGGTTCCTCGAGCTGGCGCAGCAGGCTCTCCACCACCTGGCGCACGACCATGCGCGCGGTGTCCTTGGTCTGCGCCGGAATCACCTGGCTCAGGCCGATCAGGTTGGCGACCAGGTGCACGTCGGGCTGCACCTGCTCGAGCATTTCCTTTTCCAGCAGCATCTGGGTCAGATCCAGGCGCTGCAGGGCGTCACGCTGCATCACCTGCACCACCGACGAGGGGAAGTAGCGGCGGATGTCGCCCAGCCAGCGGGCCACATTGGGCGAGGAGGCCCCTCGCCCGCCGCGGCGCCCCAGGCCGCCTGGGCCGTCGGGCTCGTACAGCGCGGCCAGCGCCTGGTCGATGCCCTGCAGCGGCTTGGGCAAGGCGCCGCAACTGGATTCGGCCTCCTGCCCCAGGATCAGGCGCCAGCGCTGCGCGCGCGAGGTGGGCGTGTCGGGTGTGGATGGCGTGTCGGTCATGCGGGCAATCCCAGCAGTTCGCGCAGCATCGGCACCGCGCGCTCGGCGCGGGCAAGGTTCCAATCGGGGACGACAGCGGCCTCGGTTTTCTCCACCGGCGCCTGGCGCACGCGCGTTCCCAGGTCGCGGCGGTCGGCGGGCTGGAAGGCGGCGAAGGTGCGCCGCACCAGCGGCAGCACGCGCACCAGTTGCGCCTCGTCCAGCGCCACGACCCAGGCGTCGATCATCTGCCACACGGCATCGTCGTGCAGCAGCACGGTGGCGTTGCGGTTGAGGAAGCCGTCCAGCCATTGCGCGGCCTGCAGCGGTTCGGCGCCCGGCGACAGGTGCTGCTGCAGCTGCAGGTGCACGGTGGTGCCCTGCACCGCCTGGGTGTCGAACAGCAGCCGCAGGGCGACGCCCTGCAGCAATGCGTTGCATGCCGGCGACAGCGCCACGCGTTGCAACGCTTGTTGCCAGTTGGCGCTGCCGTCCGCATCGCCGCGCAGGCCGATGGCGCGATCGGAGTCCAGGACGACGCTGCGCGCCTGCTCGGCGCGGGCCTCGTCGAGGCTGGACAGCGCCAGGGTCAGGCCGATGACCGCGCGCGCCAGCATGCTGTCGAACAGGTGCGCGACCTGGCGGCCCTCGGTCTGGCGGACATTGCCGTAGCGGTACACGTTGGCCAGCGGCGGCAGCGCGCCAAGCAACGCCAGCGGGTCGGCATCGGTGGCGGCGCGGGCCTCGAGTTCGGCGGCGATCGCGCTGACCGCCTGCGGCAGGTCGGCCAGCAGCACCTGGTCCACCAACGCGGACAGCGCAGGCAACGCCTCGGCCTTGCGTGCCTGCGCGATGGCCATGCTGGACGCGGCATCGGCCAGGGTCTGCCCGTGGCGGCTGGCTTGCACCAGCTCCACCAGGAACTGCGGCTGCCAAGCCAGTTGCCAGATTTCGTGGAAGGTGCCGCGTGCGGACTGCCCGGTGCGCGCCAGCCGGCCCCATTCGATGCCGATCAGGCGCAGCCGATGCAGCAGATGGCTGCGCGCCAGATCGGTGTCCTTGCGCAGGTCCAGATCCAGGGTCTTTTCCAGCGCTTCGGGTTTCAGGCGCAGGCGCTTCTGCTGCGCCTCCAGGTCGCGCTGCAGCGGCACCGCCGGCACGCTGTCGGGTACCTGACCCAGGGCGTCGCCGACCATCAGGCGCTCGCGGATGAGCCGCATGGGCGCATCGTCGCCGTTGCAGATGACCGCGCGGCTGGCTTCGGCGATGTCGTCCAGGCCCGGGGCCGGATGACCACGCAAGGCAGCCAGGGTGTCGGCCAGGCGGGTCGCCTCGATCAGGTGCGCCGACGAGCAGTCGAGTCCGTGCTCGCGCAACAGGCGCCCCACCCGCGCATACCAGCCGACGGCGCGTTGGTCGTGGACGCCACTGCTGCGCCACAGGTGGTCGTACCAGCCCGGCGCTTCCACGCCGGCGCCGTAGCCGCTGTCCATGCTCAGGTGGCGATAGGTCCATGGCACCCAGGTGCTCTGCGTCTTGCGCTTGGGCATGGCCTTGAGCAGGCGGCTGTCAGCGGTGGCGCTGTTGGCGCGCAACGCGGCCGGCTGCAACGCCGGCACATGCCAGGCGCCACAAACCACCGCGACACGCGTGAACGCCTTACTGGCGCTGCGCAGCGCGCTGCGCATGTGGGCTTCGCGCACGGCCTCGTGTTCGCCGCGCAGGCCGGGATGCTCCGGCGTGTGTTCGCGCACGGCGGCCATGGCCTCGGCGATGGCATCGAACAGCCCCTGCCCGTCGCCCCGCTCTTCCACCATGTGGTTCCACCAGGCCTCGCCGTCGGCATGGCCGGTGGCGCGCGCCAGCCAGTCCAGCGGATCGGACGGGCGCACCTCGGCGCGCTCGTCCTCGGGTGCGTCGGCGTCGTCCTGTAACGGTGGCAGCGTATCCGCCGGTTCCGACGTTTGGTCTGCAGGCGCAGCCACGCGCTCGGCACGCGCCTGCGCCTGCCATTCCAGGGTCAAGGCCGGCGGCACGTCCATGAAGCGC
The DNA here is from genome assembly GCF_009192885.1 of Xanthomonas sp. LMG 12462. Taxonomy (NCBI): domain Bacteria; kingdom Pseudomonadati; phylum Pseudomonadota; class Gammaproteobacteria; order Lysobacterales; family Lysobacteraceae; genus Xanthomonas; species Xanthomonas sp. LMG 12462. The sequence continues at coordinate 51,298 of NZ_NMPP01000026.1, forward strand.
ACCGTCACGCCGTTGCGCAACGCCCAGTGCATGGCCTGCCATTCCGGGGAGTACGCCGCATACGGATGGAACACGGCCAGTTGCGGATCGTCGACGCAATAGGACAGCAGGGCCACCGGCGGCTGCATGCCCTCCTCCAGCACGTGCGGCAGCAATGCTTCGGTACCTGCCGGCCCTTCGATCAGCACGCAGTCCGGCTGCAACGCCGTCAACGCGGCCACCAGGCTGCGCGCGCAGCCGGGACCGTGGTGGCGAATGCCGAACAGGGAGATGGCTTCGCTCATCGAGGCCGGCTCGCTCAGGCCTGCTCGCGGAACGCGCGATACAGGTCCTTCCAGTCCTCGCGCTCCTTCACCACGGTTTCCAGGTATTCCTTCCACACCAGCGCGTCCTGCACCGGATCCTTGACGATGGCGCCGATCATGCCGGCGGCCATGTCGCCGGGGCGCAACACGCCGTCGCCGAAATGGCCGGCCAGGGCCATGCCGTTGTTGATCACGGAAATGGCCTCGGCGGTGGAGAGCGTGGCGGTCGGGCTCTTCAGCTTGGCCTTGCCGTCTTCGGTCACGCCATTGCGCAACTCGCGGAAGATGCGCACCACCCGCGCCACTTCCTGCAGCGCCGGCGGCTCGGCCGGCAGGTCCAGCGCCGCGCCCATTTCGGCCACGCGCTTGCGCACGATCGCCACTTCGTCCTCCTCGCTGGACGGCACCGGCAGGATCACGGTGTTGAAGCGGCGCTTCAGCGCGCTGGACAGTTCGTTGACGCCCTTGTCGCGGTTGTTGGCGGTGGCGATCACGCTGAAGCCGCGCACCGCCTGCACTTCGCTGCCCAGCTCCGGGATCGGCAGGGTCTTTTCCGACAGCACGGTGATCAGCGCGTCCTGCACGTCGGCCGGAATGCGGGTGAGCTCCTCGATGCGGGCGATCTTGCCCAGGCGCATGGCCTGCATCAGCGGGCTCGGCACCAGCGCCTTCTCGCTGGGCCCGTTGGCCAGCAGCTGCGCATAGTTCCAGCCGTAGCGGATCTGCTCTTCGCTGGTGCCGGCGGTGCCCTGTACCAGCAGCGTGGAATCGCCGCTGATCGCCGCGGTCATGTGTTCGGACACCCAGGACTTGGCGGTGCCCGGTACGCCGAACAGCAGCAGGGCGCGATCGGTGGCGATGGTCGCCACGGCCACTTCCATCAGGCGGCGGTCGCCGATGTACTTGGGGCTGACCACGAAGCCGTTCTCCAGCGTGCCGCCGAGCAGGTAGGTCACCACCGCCCAGGGCGACAGCTGCCAGTTGGCAGGCCGCTGGCGGTTGTCCTGGCGGCGCAGTTCCTCCAGTTCCTCGGCATATTGGTGTTCGGCGTGCTGGCGCAGGACGGCAGTGCTCATGAGGTCTCCAGTGGAAGGCGTGAGGATCAGGATGCGGCGTGCAGGGTCCGGCGCAGGACCAGGAGCTGGCGGGCCTGCTGCACGCAATCGAGCAAGGCGGCGCTGGCGTCCGCCGGCGGATCGGCCACCTGCACCCGCGGCAATGCGGATGGATGCAGGACGGCGAGCAGTTCCAGCAGCGCGTCGCGCAGCAGATAGTCGTGGCGCAGCATCGGAGCGCCGAACAGCGAGCCCAGGTCTGTCGCCAGCGACTGCGAATAGGCGGCGCTCAAGTGCTGGCCGTGGGCGGTGCCGGCCAGCACCTCGCCGAGCAGCGCCTGCCGCTGCAGTTGCGCGGTACTCGGCGGCCAGTAGCGCTCGCGCCGCTCCGGCGGCAGCAGGGCCAGCAGCTCGCTCGGGCTGCGCTGCCGTTGCTCCACGTCGAGCAGGGCTTCCACCCAGGCCGGCTCGCTGGCGTCCACCTGCTCCAGCCAGGCACGCAGCAGGGCGGCGTCCCACTCCGTGGTGCGGGACCAGGCCAGCACCTCTTGCGGGGTCTTCTCCAGCGTGCGGCACCACCAGGCGAGCGGCAACTGCCGCGCCAGTTGATAGAGCCACCAGGCGCGCTCACCGAGCGCGTCGCTGTCGGGCCGCTTGCTGTCGATGGCCGCCTCGTTCCACCTGGCATCGGCCGCCCTCGGCGCCTCCAGGGTCCAGGTCACTCGGCGCAACAGGCCGGTGCGCTGCTGTTGCAATACCGCCGACATCTGCGCCTGCAGGTACTGCGCGTGCGCGGTGGACGGCAACCGCGCCAGCATCGGCCCGGCCAACTGGCGGACCTCGCGGCTGCGGTCCTTCAGCAATTGCTGGAGGAACGGCGCATCGGCCTCGCACAACTGCGGCTGCAACGCATCGACGCAGGCGGCGCGTTCACGTGCGGACAGTTCCTTCTGCGCGTCCTGCAGGTGCTGGCGCGCGCCGTCGGGGTCGGACGCGCGCAACTGCCGCAAGGCCAGCAGGCGCGCATCGAACGTGCCCTCCTCCCAGATCCGCGCCAGATCGGCAGGCGTCTGCGCCGCCGCTACCGCATCGGCGGCGTAGGTCCACTCCGTATTGCGCGCCGCGAGCCAGCGACCACGCGCCCCCAGCACCGGGCGCAATGCGCCCCGCAGCGCGCTCAGGCGCGCGCCTGCGTCCAATGCCTGCGGCAGTACTGCGACCGGCAGATGCTGGCCGCGTGCGGCCAGTTGCAGGCAGCCTTCGTGGCGAAGGCGTTTCAGCCACGCTGCGGGCTGCGCACTGGCGAACAGCGCCCGCAACAGCGGCACCCAGGCATGGTCTGCGGGCAGCGCTTGCGGATCGGGCGGCGCGGGCGGCGGTAGCGGCAGTGGCGCGCCGAGACGCAGCGCCGCACGCCGGCAGGCGGCCAACGCGCCCACCTGCAGGCTGTAGCCCAGTGCGGCATCGTCCTGCGTGGCGATGGCGGCGAGCACCTCGCCGAGTGCGCCATCGAGGGCAATCCGTTGCGGGCGATCGATGCCCAGCAGCGCCGGTTTCAACCAGGCCTCGTTCATGCCGCGCTCCTTTCCCAACGCTCGCCCTGTGCGTTCCACGCGCTGAGCGGCCACAGCGTGTCGCCGTCCCACTCGCCCATCAGGCAGACAGGATGACCGCCGGCGAACGCGAGCAACGCCCAACCCTGCATCGCGGGCAGCTGCAACGGCAGGCTGCCTTCGCTGTGCTGCGCCCGGACGCTGCGGCCGTCGTGCGCGATCTGCGCCTCCTGCAGACGCATCGGCACCTGCGGCAGCCATGGGTTGAGCGCATGCGCACGGGCGGCGGCGTCCAGGGTGTCGGTGCGCGGCAGCGCGGCGCCGGCCTCCACGCCGGGATCGAGTTCGCCCGGCACGGCGCGCAACGGCACCGTACCCGGATGGAAATGCAGGCAGCCGGCATGCACATGACCGTTACGCCAATGCTGCTCCCATCCGCGCCCGCCGTGGCTGTAATCCTGCAGCAGCGCGGGGCGGCCGCTGTCCAGGCCCTGCAGCCACACCCGGCGTTCCAGCAGATTGCTCGGCTGCTCGATCAGGTGCTGGCCCTGCACATGCCAACGATCGTGCACCGCCTCGCCTTCGCGTAACACCGTGTCGCGTTCCAGCGGCCAGCCCAGCGCGGCACGCAGGTCCGCCTGGCGCGCGGCACTGAACTCCCCGGCGCGCGGCACCGCCTGGACCAACAGTTGCAGGAGGCCGAGGCGTTCGCCGAGGTCGGCGAGCTGCGCGAGATCGCGGCTGCCCTCGCCCACGGCGCGCTCCAACTGCGCGGCCAGGCCGGGAGCCTGCGCATCGACCATGCGCGCCATCATGCGCCGCGCGTCCTGGTCGAATTCCGCGCCCAGATTGGCCAGGCCCTGGCGGAACTGGTCGGCGATCCAGCGTTGCAGTTCGGCCGCGCCGGCCTGCATGCGCGCCCAACGCGCCTGTTCGCGCCTGGCCGCCGCCGCGGCCTGGACCTGCGGATCGGGCGGCGGCTTGCTGGCGGCGACTTCCTCCTTGCGCGCCGCGCGTTCGCGACGTCCCTGCATCCATTCCTCGACCCAGGCCGGGCGGGTGCCCGGCACGCAGCGCGGGTTGCCGTCGGCATACAGCAGCAGCATGGCCAGCCCGTGCTTGCACGGAAACTTGCGGCTGGGGCACGAGCAACGGCTGACCAGTGCGACCAGGTCCACCTGGGTCTGGTAGGGCTTGGCACCACTGCCCTGGCATTCTCCCCACAGCACCTCGGCGTCGGCACCGAGCAGGCCCCACTTCCCGTCCGTGGCCAAGCCGGCGGCCGCCTTGGCCGATGCCGCATCCGGCGCAAGCGCGAGGACCTGCTCGCGCGTGAGTCGCACTTCCATATCCTTACTCATCTCAGCGTCTGGTCGATGATAGCCGAGGTCGTGTGGCAATCAGCGACATGGTCGGCGCCGGACACGCGGCACGCGGGCGGCTGCCTCGTTGGCCCACCGACCGCGTGTGCCTTTGCGCTGACAACTGGGCATGCGACGCCGGTCGATGGCGCCTGTCATGCCCTCGCTGGCAGCGGTGTCACGCACTCCTCGCATATCGCACTGCCGCACCTGCGGCCGCGGGGTTCAGCCGCCCCGCGCCAACCGCCGCCGGATCTGGGCGCGCTGTTTCGCGCTGAACGCAGCGGCGTGGGTCTGCAGCAGCGCGATCACCGCCGTATGCGCCGCCTCGGTGCGGCGTTGCAGTTCGCGGGTGGCGGCGTGCTCGATGGAGCGCCATTCGGCGGGGGTGGTTCCGGTCGGGATGGCGGTGCTGGCTACACGCATTGCGGGATCCGGTTGCGGCATGGGGCGGCCGATGCAGTGTCGGCCTTGATGCACTTTACCGCCAAGCCGGTCATCGGTGGTTCGTGCCGCGTGGACAGCCAGATGCAGAACCACATCTGCGCTCCGCAGTTCGGCGCGTGGACGTGCCGCGGTCGAAGGGTTCATCGACGAGGCGCCGTTCGCCGCGACATCGAGCACGGACGCTGCGATGGGGCGAATTGTGCGCCACTCCCGCTGGCCAAGCCCCCGCCACATCCCACAGCCGTTGCGAGCCTCAGGCCAGGCGCTTGCGCGGGTTCGCCGCGGACGCAACTGTGACCAGCGCATCCGCGTCGCCGGCAGGCGCATGCGGCAGGCGCACCCGCGCGCACAGCCCGCCGCCCGCGCGGTTGGCGAACTCCAGCGTGCCGCCGTGCGCCTGGCAGATGGCCGCGGCGATCGACAGGCCGAGGCCGCTGCCGCCGGAATGGCGTGCCCGCGAGTCGTCGGCGCGCCAGAAACGGTCGCCCATCCGCGCCAGCGCTTCCTCGTCGACGCCAGGACCGCGATCGGCCACGCGGATCAGCACGCCATCGGCATCGGCCTGCGCCTCCAACGCCAGTTCGCCGCCGGCCGCGGCGTAGCGCAGCGCATTGTCGATCAGCACCGACAGCACTTGGCCCAGGCGGTCGCGGTCGGCGCTGATGTGCAACTGCTCGGGAATGCGCACCTGCACCTGCATGCCGGCCTCCTGCAGCGGCTGCGCCGCCCAGGTCAGGCGTTCGCGGACCAGGGCGCCGAGTGCGAACCGCTGCGGCTCCAGCATCAACTGGTTGGCGCGGGCCATCGACAGCAGGTGCAGGTCGCCGACCAGGCGATTGATCTGCTCCAGCTGGCGCTGGACCATGCGCAACTGCTCCTCGCTGCTCGGGAACACCTGGTCGAGCATGCCCTGCACCCGCCCCATCGCCGCGTTGAGCGGGGTGCGCAGTTCGTGCGCCAGCATCGCGCTGGACTCGCGCACCTCGCGCTCGTACCGCTGCAGCTGCGCGCTCATGCCATTGAAGTCCGTCGCCAGCCCGGCCAGTTCGTCCGGGGCGCCGGGCACCACGCGCGCGCGCGCGGCGAAATCGCCATCGCTGATCCGCCGCGCCGCCTCGGCGACGTTGGAGAACTGCCGCGACAACGGCCGCGAAGCGAGCAGGCCGCAGATCACGATCACCGGGATCGACGCCAGCACCATGCCAGCCAGCAGCCACCAGTCGCGGCTGGCCAGCCCGGGCAGGAAGTCGGCCACGTCGTAATAGGTTTCGAACAGTTCCCACAGGCGCCGCGCATTGCTGTGCGGATCCTCGCGCAGCTGCAGCATCTCCTGCCGGGCCTGCGGCGGCAGGCGGCTCAGGGTGGAGACGTCCCAGATCGCGAAGCGCAGCACCATGCCCAGCGCGATCGCGATGATGGTCAGCACCGCCAGCGCGCTCATGCGCAGGCCTACCCATTGCCACAGCGGCGCGTGGCGTTTGCGGCGGAACCAGGCCCAGTTCATCGGAAGCGGTAGCCGATCGCGCGCACCGTCACCAGCAGGCCGGTGACCTGCTCGTGTTCCAGCTTCTTGCGCAGGTTGTGCACGTGCGCATCCACCACCCGTTCCAGCGCGTCGCTGTCGGGCAGGCAGATCTCCAGCAGTTCGCTGCGGGTGAAGGCCTTGAACGGCGTCTTCATCAGCGTCGCGAGGATGTTGAACTCGGTCGGGGTCAGTTCCAGCGCCACCTCGTGGCCGTCCGCATCGCGCACGGTGGCACGCACCGCGGCGGTGTCCACGGTGAGCCGCTCGTGGCGCAGCGGCTCCTCGCTGGCACGCGCCGGCCCGGCGCGGCGCAGCACCGCATACACCCGCGCCACCACTTCCTTGGGGCTGTACGGCTTGACCACGTAGTCGTCGGCGCCGTAACGCAGCGCGCCGAGCTTCTCCGGTTCGTCGCCCATCGCGGTGACCATGATCACCGGCGTGTCGCTGCTGCGGCGGATCGTGGACAGCACCTCGGTGCCGCTGAGCCGCGGCAGCATCACGTCCAGCAGCACCAGGTCCGGCTTCCACTGCGCATGCACCGCCACCGCCTTCTGCCCGTCCTCGGCGATGGTGACCTCGAAGCCGTCGCGGCGCAGGTAGGCCTCGAGGATGCTGGCGCTATCGGCATCGTCTTCGACCAGCAGGATCTTCTTCGCGTGCATTGCCCGGTGCCCGTGTTTGACGTCTTGATGGAATCTTGAAGATTCCTAGAAGGCGGCTTGAACATGCCCGCCGATGCTGGCAGTCGAGTTCGATCACCCGACCGCTGCCATGATTCTATCGTCCCTGCCGCTTCTCCCGTGTCGCACCCGCGTCCTGCTCGGGCTTCTCGCACTCGCCTTGGGTGGCTGCTCTTTGGCGCCGGTCTACCAGCGCCCGCAAACCGCACTGCCACCCACCCTGGGCGCGGCCACCGCAACCGTGGCCGCGGCACCTGGCCGAAGCGATAGTGCGCTCACCGAGCAGGAGCAGCAGTTCGTGCGGACATTCTCGCCGCAGCACGACCTGGCCCCGCTGCTGACCCAGGCGCTTGCCCACGATCCGGACTTCCGCAATGCCGTGCTGACCGTGCAGCAGGCGCGCGCCCAGTACCGCATCGAACGCGCGCAGCAGCTGCCGCAGCTGGGCCTCGATGCCCAGGGCGCGCGCCGCAGCTACGACGACGCGGCCACGCAGGCGCGCTATGGCCAGAAGCTGAGTACCGTCGCGGTCGGCGTGGATGGCTTCGAACTGGACCTGTTCGGCAAGCTGGCCTCGCTGTCGGCGGCGGCGCAGCAGCGTTACCTGGCCTCCGAAGACGGCCGCCAGGCGGCGCGCGGTGCGCTGATCGCCGAGGTGCTGCGCGCCTACACACTGGAGCGTGCTGCCCTGCAGAGCCAGCAGCAGGCGCAGACCATCGCCGAGCGCAGTGCCGCACTGCTGGCGATCGCCACGCGCCAGCAGACGGTCGGGCTGATCTCCCGCGATGCGCTGGACCGCCAGCGCCACGACGACGACCAGGCGCAGGCGCGCGCGCAGCAGGCCACCAGCGATCACGCCGCCGCTCGCCGCGCCCTGCAACTGCTCGCCGGCTACGCTACGCCGGACGGCGCCGGCACCTTGCAGGACCTGCTGCCGGGTGCCGGGCAGGACGATGGCCGCACCTGGCGCGACCTCGACTCGCAGTTGCTGCTGCAGCGCCCGGACATCCGCCAGGCCGAGGCCGAACTGCGCGCGCGCAATGCCGACATCGGCGCCGCACGCGCCGCCTTCTTCCCGTCGATCCGCCTGAGCACCTCGCTGGGCACCGCCAGCGAGGCGTTGAACGGCCTGTTCATGCCCGGCAGCCGCACCTGGAGCTTCATGCCGCAGTTGCTGCTGCCGCTGTTCGACGGCGGCCGCAACCGCGCCAATCTGGATCTCGCGCAATTGCGCAAGGACGGCGCAGTGGCCGACTACGAGAAGACCGTGGAGGCCGCGTTCCGCGAGGTCGCCGATGCGCTGGATGCGCTGCCGGCGCTGCAGCAGCGCGAGCGCGGCGAACGCTCCAATCTCGAACGCGAACGCCAGCGTGTGGCGCGCCTGCAGCAGCGCGTCGCGCAAGGTCTGCAGGACCGCCCCGAGCTGCTGGCCGGCGACATCCAGGCCGCGCAGGCCGAACTGGCGCATCTGCAGGCGCGCCAGGACCTGTTGCTCGATCGCATCGCGCTGTTCCGCGCGTTCTACGGCGTGCCGCTGCCGCACGCGCCCTGATGACCTTTCCCCCGCACGAGGTTGCTCCGATGAAACATCTCCTGTCCGTTCTGTCGCCCACGCTGACCGTGGCGGTGCTGGCGCTGCCGCCGGCCGCGCACGCCGCAGACACCGATCCGGCCCCCAGCGCCGGCCTGTTCGGCGACCGCACCCAAGTGAGCGTGGGCGCCGGCGCCATGCTGACTCCGCGCTATCCCGGCTCCGCCGACGACCGCGTGCAGGCGGTGCCGGTGTTTTCGATACAGCGCGGCATCCTGTTCGCGGACACGCTGCGCGGCGCCGGCGTCCAGTTCCAGAACGCGCACGGCTTCTCCGCCAGCCAATCATTCGGCTACGACCTGGGCCGCCTGCAGCGCAACAGCAGCTGGCGCCCCGGCTCCAAGCGCCTGGCCGGCATGGGCGACGTGCCCGGCGCGATCACCGCACGCAGCCTGGTCATGCAGCAGCTCACCCCGTACCTGGCGCTGGACGCCGAGGCGGAGTTCGCGCTGAAGGACGATGCGCGCCGCAACCGCTACCGCGCCGGCGCGCGCTTCACCCTGCTGCAGGCGGCGGCCGACAACGTGACCCTGGACCTGGACGCGCACGTCGGCGACCGCCGCTTCAACCAGGCGTACTTCGGCGTCACCGAGGCGCAAAGCCTGACCAGCGGATTCCAACCGCACCGCGCCGATGCCGGCGTGTACGCCTACACCGTCGGCGCCGAATGGGATCACACCCTGTCGCCGCACTGGACCGCCTCGCTGCTGCTCAACGCCACCCGCTACGTCGGCCCCGCCGACGGCAGCCCGGTGGTGCGTCGCCGCGCCGCTGCCGGCGGCGGCGCCACCGTCACCTACACCTTCTGATCGCTTTCGGGACATCGCCGACCATGACCTTGCGCCCCACCCTGCTTCTCACGCTGTGCCTGCCGCTGGCCGTGCTGACGCTGTCCGGCTGCGGCCGCGAGGCCGCACCGCCCGCCGACGCGCCGCGCGCGGTCAAGCTGGAAACCGTCGGCAGCGATGCCGCACGCGACAGCACCCGCTACCTCGCCCAGGTGCGCCAGCAACAACGCGCCGATCTCGGCTTCGAAGGCGGCGGCCGCATTGCCGCCATCGCCGTGGACGTGGGCGACCGCGTGCGCACCGGCCAGGTGCTCGCACGCCTGGACCCGGAACCGAACAGCCTGCGCTTGCAGCAGGCCGAGGCCGGCGTCGGCATCGCCGCGGCAGACCTGCAGCAGCAGCAGACCCAGCTCGCGCAGCAGCAGGCCATGTTCGACGACGGCGCCGCCTCGGCCGCGACCCTGACCGCGGCCAAGAGCGCCTTCGCCGCGGCGCAGGCGAAGGTCCGCAGCGCGCAGTCGGACCTGGCGCTGGCGCGCCGCGCGGTGCGCCAATCGGAACTGCGCGCACCGTTCGACGGCAGCGTGGTGGCACGCCTGCAGCAGCCCGACAGTCTTGTGAGCGCGGGCCAGCCGGTCCTGCAACTGGACGGCGCCGATCGCGCGCAGGTGCTGGCGACGCTGCCGGCCGATCGCGCGGCGGCACTGCAGCCGGGCCAGCGCGTCCTCGCCTACCGCAGCAGCGCGCCGCAGCAGGCGCTGCCGCTGCGCCTGCGCAGCGTGTCCGAACGCGTGGACGGCGGGGCCACCGTGCAGGCGCTGTTCGACAGCACCGGCGCCGACGCGGCGCAGCCGCGCAGCGGCGAATCGCTGCTGCTGGCCCTGCCCGACAGCGCCGCCGATCAGGCGCCGAGCGTGCCGTTGAGTGCGCTGATCCCGAGCATGGCCGACGGCCAGACCATGCTGTTCGTGTACCGCCAGGACAGCGGCAGCGTGCGCCGCCGTCAGGTCGTCACCGGGCACGCCGAGGGCGGCCGCGTGCAGATCCTGCGTGGCCTGGCTCCGGGCGAGCGCATCGTCGCCGCCGGCGCCGCCTTCCTTCACGACGGCCAGCACGTCGTGCCGTTCCGTCCCACCACCCGTCTCGGCACCGTCTCGCCATGAACCTCACCCGCGCCACCCTGCAATCGAGCCGCCTGGCGCTGTTCAGCGCCGCCCTGATCCTGATCGGCGGCATCGTCACCTTTCTCGGTTTCCCCTCGCAGGAGGAACCCAGCGTGACCGTGCGCGATGCGATCGTGCAGGTCGGTTACCCCGGCATGCGGAGCGAGCGCGTGGAGAACCTGCTCGCGCGTCCGCTGGAGGAACGGCTGCGCGAGGTCAGCGGGCTGAAGAAGATCGTCACCACCATCCATCCCGGCAGCGCCATCGTGCAGGTCACCGCGCAGGACAGCGTCAAGGACCTGCCGGCGTTGTGGCAGCGGGTGCGCAGCAAGGCGGCCGAGGCCGGTGCCGAGCTGCCCGCGGGTACGCAGGGGCCGCTGGTCGACGACGACTTCGGCCGCGTCGCCATCGCCTCGATCGCGGTCACCGCGCCCGGTTTCAATACTGCGGAGATGCTCGGGCCGCTGCGGCAAATGCGTGCGCAGCTGTACGCCGTGCCGGGCGTCGAGCGGGTCACCTTCCACGGCCTGCGGGACGAGCGCGTCTATGTCGCCTTCGACCGCACCAGGCTGGGCGAAGCCGGCCTCACCCCGGCTGCGGTCGCGCAGCAACTGCGCGCGCAGAACGTGGTCGCCGGCGGCGGCCTGGTCGCCGCGTCGGGCATGACGATGACCGTGACCACCTCCGGCGAGGTGCGCGACCTCGACGACCTGCGCAATGCCCCGATCGCGACGCAGGGCGCCGACGGCCCGCGACAGATCCCGCTGGCGCAGCTGGCGCGGATCGAACTGATGCCGGTGGATCCGCCGGAGGCCGGCGCCATCTACCAGGGCCAGCCGGCGGTGGTGGTGGCGGTGTCGATGGCCCCGGGCAACAACGTCGCCGAGGTCGGCAAGGCGCTGCGCCGCACCCTGGGCGAGACCGCCAAGGCGCTGCCGGTGGGTTTCGCACAGCACGTGGTCACCTTCCAGGCCGACGTCGTCGAGCGCGAGATGGGCAAGATGCATCACGTGATGGGCGAGACCATCGTCATCGTGATGGCGGTGGTGATGCTGTTTCTCGGCTGGCGCACCGGCCTGATCGTCGGCGCGATCGTGCCATTGACCATCCTCGGCGCGCTGATCGCGATGCGGGTGCTGGGCGTGGAACTGCAGACCGTGTCCATCGCCGCGATCATCCTGGCGCTGGGCCTGCTGGTGGACAACGGCATCGTCATCGCCGAGGACATCGAGCGGCGCCTGGCCGCCGGCGAGGAACGTCGCGCCGCCTGCGAGGCCGCCGGCCGCAGCCTGGCGATCCCGCTGCTGACCTCTTCCCTGGTGATCGTGCTGGCGTTCTCGCCGTTCTTCTTCGGCCAGACCAGCACCAACGAATACATGCGTTCGCTGGCGATCGTGCTGGCGGTGACCCTGCTCGGCTCCTGGCTGCTCAGCATCACCATCACCCCGCTGCTGTGCATGTACTTCGCCCGCGCGCATGTCGCGCCGGCCGACGGCCATGGCGACACCTATACGTCCGGACCGTACCGCCTGTACCGGCGGGCGATCGAGGCCTTGCTGGCGCACAAGGCGCTGTTCCTGGGCAGCATGCTCGCCCTGCTGGCGCTGGCGGTGACCGTGCTGGTCTCGGTGCCGTACAGCTTCCTGCCCAAGTCCGACCGCCTGCAGTTCCAGATGCCGGTGACCCTGCAACCGGGCAGCGATGCGCGCGAGACCCTGCGCACCGTGCAGTCGATCAGCCAGTGGCTAGCCGACCGTCGGCAGAACCCGCAGATCGTCGACAGCATCGGCTACGTCGCCGACGGCGGCCCGCGCATCGTGCTCGGGCTGAACCCGCCGCTGCCGGCGGCCAACATCGCCTACTTCACCGTCAGCGTGCGGCCGGGCAGCGACATCGATGCGCTGATCGCCAAGGTGCGCTCCCACCTGCGCCAGGCCTACCCGGCGGTACGCGCCGAGCCCAAGCGATTCTCCCTGGGCTCGACCGAATCCGGCGTGGCGATCTACCGGGTGATCGGCCCGGACGAAACGCAACTGCGCCGGATCGCCGCCGGCATCGCCGACGCCCTACGCTCCCTGCCCGGCACGCTGGACGTCAGCGACGACTGGGACAGCCGCATTCCGCGCTACGTGGTGCAGGTGGACCAGGCCAAGGCGCGCCGCGCCGGCGTCGCCAGCGAGGACATCGCCCAGGCGCTGCAACTGCGCTACAGCGGCGTGGACGCCTCGGTGATCCACGACGACGGCAGCAACGTTCCGATCGTGCTGCGCGGCGACAGCGGCCCTGGTGCGCGCAGCGGCAATCCCGGCGACACCCCGATCTACCCGTCCTCCGGCGCCGCGCCGCTGCCGCTGTCGGCGATCGCCGACATCCAACTGAGTTCGGAACCCTCGACGATCCAGCGCCGCAACCTGAGCCGCGCCATCACCATCACCGGCCGCAACCCGGACCTGACCACCGACCAGGTGGTGGCCGCGCTGGCCGACAAGGTGGCGGCGCTGCGCCTGCCGCCGGGCTACCGCATCGAGATGGGCGGCGAACTGGAGGACGCCGCCGAAGCCAACCAGGCGCTGCTGCAATACATGCCGCATGCGCTGGGCGCGATCCTGCTGCTGTTCGTGTGGCAGTTCAATTCGTTCCGCAAGCTGTTCATCGTGGTCGCCAGCATTCCGTTCGTGTTGATCGGCGCCACCCTCGCCCTGCTGGTCACCGGTTATCCGTTCGGCTTCATGGCCACCTTCGGTCTGCTCGCGCTGGCCGGCATCATCGTCAACAACGCGGTGCTGCTGCTCGAACGGATCGAGGCCGAACTGGCCGATGGCCTGAGCCGGCACGAGGCGGTGATCGCCGCCGCGGTCAAGCGCCTGCGCCCGATCGTGATGACCAAGCTGACCTGCATCGTCGGCCTGATCCCGCTGATGCTGTTCGCCGGGCCGCTGTGGACCGGCATGGCCATCACCATGATCGGCGGCCTGGCCCTGGGCACGCTGGTGACCCTGGGGGTGATTCCGGTGCTGTACGACCTGCTGTTCGCACGCCGCGCCGGTACGCCGGCGAAGGTCGCGGCATGAAGCGGCGGCGCTGGCACCGCGCGATCCTGGCCTGCGTCGTGCTGTGCATGGCGCTGTGCGCCGGCGGCTGTGCCAGCGTCACCCTGCAACGCGTCGATGCGGCGCGCTACATCCAGGCCAAGCGCGGCGACGCGCTGAGCACCGCGCGCCCCAGCGATGCCGCGCTGCAGACGCTGAACGTGGCCGGCCTCGACGCGGCACGCTGCACGGCGACGGTGCCGCCATGCATCGACCGATTGCTCGGCAATGCCGACATGGACCAGGAGCGCACCCTGGCGACGGCGGCGGAACTGTCGCTGCTGGCCGCGCAACGCGCCGCCAGGCAGCACCCGGACAGCGATGCCGCGCTGGCCGTCTGGCTGCAGACCGCGCGTTACGCCTACGCCTATCTGTTCTTCAGCGCACGCACGCCCAGCGAACGCGCTTTCGAGGAACGCCAGACCCAGGTGCGCGACTACTACAACTACGCCGTGCAGCAGTCGGTGACCGCGTTGTTCGCCCGCTACCGGCGGCATCCGCCGGCCACGCACGAGGCCGGCGCGCAGATCGCCGCCCTGCCCGACTGGACGGTGACGCTGGATGCCAGCGGCGTCGGCAACCCCCAGGACATGCCGATGCCCGAGACGATGCTGGCGGCCAGCGGCCTGCGTTTCGACGGACTGCGCAGCGTGTATCGGCGCGATGGCTTCGGCGCGGAGATGGTCGCGGTCCTGCCGCAGCGGGCGGCGGAGGCCATCCGCAGCACCGACGCCACTCCTGTCTACAGCGACATGCCCACCCCCAACCTCACGGTGTTGCTGCGTTTCGATGGCCGCACGCTCAAGCAGGTGCTGGCCAGCCACAGCGCACACGTGGAGGTCCACGACCCCTCGCTCGGCGATCGGGTCACGATGGGCGGTATCGACGTGCCGCTGGCGGCCAATTTCAGCGCCGGCTACGGCGTGTGGATGGCGCGCGCCGGTTTCGCCGCGCAATCGCTGCGCACCCTGCTCGGCCTCGGGCACGGCATCGACCGGCCGCACGTGTTCCTGACCCAGCCCTACGATCCGAACCGGCGCGTGCTGGTGCTGCTGCACGGGCTGGCCAGCAGCCCGGAAGCCTGGGTCAACCTGGCCAACGACCTGCTCGGCGATCCGCAGGTCCGCGCGCGCTATCAGATCTGGTTCGTCTACTACCCGACCAACCTGCCGATTCCCTACACCCACCTGCAGGTTCGCAACGCCCTTGAGCAGACGCTGGACCAGTTCGATCCGCAACGCCGCAGCGTCTCCGCACATGACATGGTGCTGATCGGGCACAGCATGGGCGGCGTGCTGGCGCGCTTGATGGTGTCTTCCAGCGACGGCGAGCGGCTGTGGCGAACCCTGTTCGACGGGGCGGCGCTGGATCCGCAGGCGCGCCAGGCACTGCACGCCAGGCTCGGACCGATGCTGCAGTTCGCACCGATGCCGGAAGTCTCCGAGGCGATCTTCCTGGCCACCCCGCAGCGCGGCACGCCCGAAGCCGCCGGCACGGTGGGCGAACTGGCACGCGCCGTGATCGGGCTGCCACGGCGCGTGCTCGACCAGTTCCAGGACATCGCGGGCAAGAACATGCTCGACGGGCTGCCCAACAGCATCGACAGCCTCAGCGACCACGACCCTTTCATCCTCGCCGCGGCGCAGTTGCCGATCTCACCACAGGTGACCTATCACTCCATCATCGGGCAGGAGGATCCGCGCGTACCGCTGGCGCAGTCCAGCGACGGCATCGTGCCGTACTGGAGCGCCCACCTGCCCGGCGCCGCCTCGGAAACGGTGATCGTCTCCGGACACAGCGTGCAACGCACGCCACAGGCGATCCTGCAGATCCGCCGGCTGCTGCATTGATCTGGCGCAGCGTCAGCCCTTCATCGATGCAGCACCAACCCCATTAAGCCCCTCTCCCTCCGGGAGAAGGTTTGGGGTGAGGGTACGGAGGGCGCAGCGCCCGCACGAATCTGGCCATGCGAGGCGACGCCCGGACCCTCATCCGCCCCTGCGGGGCACCTTCTCCCGGAGGGAGAAGGGAGCAACCAAAGCCCCTCTCCCACCGGGAGAGGGATTGGGGTGAGGGTCCGGGGCGCGCAGCGCCTGCACCAATCTGGCCATGCGAGGCGACGCCCGGACCCTCATCCGCCCCTGCGGGGCACCTTCTCCCGGAGGGAGAAGGGAGCAGCCAAAGCCCCTCTCCCCTCGGGAGAGGGGTTGGGGTGAGGGTACGGGCGCCCTCGCACATCCTGGATGCAGGCAGACAAGGAACAGCAGCACCACTCGCTCGAAGAAGCCAGCGATCCACCCGGCTTCCAGCGCATGCTTGCCGCATCTCGCAGCCGCCGCACGCATAAAAAAACACCCGGCAGTGCCGGGTGTTTTCGAAAAGTGGCGTCCCCACGGGGATTCGAACCCCGGTCGCCACCGTGAAAGGGTGATGTCCTAGGCCTCTAGACGATGGGGACGCGGATAACGATGTTGCTTTGCGGACGGCCTATGTCCGAAAAGTTGGTGGAGCCAGCCGGGATCGAACCGGCGACCTCTTGCATGCCATGCAAGCGCTCTCCCAGCTGAGCTATGGCCCCACGTGTACTGGCAGAAGCGGAATCTTACCCGACTTTCTTCCGATGTACAAACCCCGCACTCAGTGCGTTCGGCAGAGCCGAACCCGGATGCGCGCGAGGAATTCCTGCGAAAAATGGCGTCCCCACGGGGATTCGAACCCCGGTCGCCACCGTGAAAGGGTGATGTCCTAGGCCTCTAGACGATGGGGACGCTGTGTAACGATGTCGCCTTTGCGGACGGCCTATGTCCGAAAAGTTGGTGGAGCCAGCCGGGATCGAACCGGCGACCTCTTGCATGCCATGCAAGCGCTCTCCCAGCTGAGCTATGGCCCCACGTGCTGCGAGGAGCGGAATATTAACGATCGTGATCGGCACACGCAAGCGTTTTTTTCGGAACGTTCGCGACGCCGCACACGCCCTCGCCACGACCGGCAGCATCCGCGCGCACGCCTGCATTGCGCGACGTCTGCGCCTCACGTCCAACGATGGAGGCGACCTGCGGAACTCGCCGCACACGGCGCCAATCCGCCTCCGCAGCCCTCCGCCACTCGTGTCGATGATTGCCGATATCGGCACAACGGGTGGATTTGCGCGCCCCTTGCGCGGTCGGCAGCAACAGAATGCTTCGCCTAACGTGCGACGCACATAGAGATGTGCTCGGGAAGTACCCATGGCCACTGCCATTCCCCCCGCCTCCTCCGACGACGGCAAATGCAGATGCGCTGGCGGCGCGACCGAACTGTCGGCTATACTCCGCGGCCGCGCCGAAGTGGCGGAATCGGTAGACGCAGCGGACTCAAAATCCGCCGCCCTTAAAAGCGTGTGGGTTCGAGTCCCACCTTCGGCACCAGGACTGACGGCAGCTTCGGCTGCCGTTTGTTTTTTGCGCGACCGCCGCGTCGCACGTCGACGTCGATCACAGGTAAACGCTTCATCTTCCTGCGCCCGTTTGTCTAGGCGGTGGCAGTGACGGTCCCGCTATACTTTCCGTTCCCAAACCTTAACGAGCAAGCGATGTCGGCATTGCGGGGCCTGCGTATCCTGGTGGTCGAGAACGACGAAATGAACGCCACGCTGCTGGAGTTGCAGCTTGCCCAGGCCGGTGCCGAGGTGGTCGGCATCGCCGCATCCGTGCAGCAGGCCCTTGCGCTGATCGACAGCGAGCGCCCGGACCGGGCGGTGCTCGACTTCCGCCTCTCCGCCGGCGAGACCAGCGAACCGGTGGCCCGGGCGCTCAGCGAACGTGGCACCCCCTTCGTGCTCGCCACCGGCGTGGCCGCCGACGCGCTCCCTCCCGGCTTCGCCGCCGGCGTGGTGCTGACCAAGCCGTACCTGTCCGAGCAGCTGATCAAGGCCTTGCAGGACGCTCACGCCAAGACGACCGCGCGCCCCTGAGAATCCTCGGCCGTAAGCCCGCCGCCTGGCGGGAACGCTTCGAGGAACTCCGCCATCAACGCCAAGGACTGTTCGCCGCCTCCTGTCCGGTTTCCCGCCGGCAGCGCCACGGGGGCCTTGCTGCGCGCCATCGATTGGCGTGAGCACGAACTGGGCCCGATGGAGCACTGGCCGCGGAGCCTGCTCACGGCGCTGTCGATCTGCCTGAACTCGCGGTTCCCGATGGCGGTGCGCTGGGGCGAGCGCCAGTTCAACCTGTACAACGACGCCTACGTGCCGATCCTCGGGTTGCGGCACCCGCAAGGGTTCGCGCGGCCAATGGAAGAGGTATGGCCGGACGTCTGGCCCGAGGTGCGGGCGCAGGCCGACCAGGTGATGGCCAGCGGCGAATCGACCTGGAACGAACATATTCCGTTGACGATGATGCGCAACGGCTACGGCGAGCAGGTGTATTTCACCTTCTCCTACAGCCCGCTGTTCGACGACGAGGGCCGCATCGCCGGCGTGCTGTGCGTGTGCACCGAGGATACGGCGCGGATCACCCTGGCGCGCGAACGCGACACGCTGCTGAAGGCGCTGGACGCGCAACGTGCGCAGATGGCCGATGCCTTCGAGCAGTCGCCGGCGGCGCTGGCGATCCTGCGCGGCCCGGATTACGTGATCGAGACCGTCAACCGGCGCTACCAGCAGCTGGTCGGACCGCGCGAGGTGGTCGGCCGGCCGCTGACCGAGGCCATCCCCGAAATCCAGCATCAGGGCGTCATTGGCCTGCTCGACAACGTCCGCACCAGCGGCGTGCCGTTCATCGACGAGTCGATGACCTTCCAGCTGTGCCGCAGTCCGCACGAAGCGACCTCGGACACCACGCTGGAATGCGTGTACCAGCCGATGCACGACGCCGAGGGCCGGGTCAGCGGAATCCTGGTGCATGGCATCGACCGCACCGAACAGGCGCGCGCGCAGGCGCACGACAGCTTCCTGCTGATGCTCGAGGACACCCTGCAGAACCTGCACAGCACCGAAGCCATCTGCGAGACCGGTGCCGCCCTGCTCGGCCAGCACCTCGGCGCCAATCGCTGCGCCTACGCGATCGTCGAGGCCGACGAGGACGTGTTCGACGTGCGCGCCGACTACGTCGACGGCGCCTCGCACCTGACCGGGCGCTCGCGCTTCAGCGATTTCGGCAGCGACCTGCTGGACTGCATGCGCGAAAACCGGCCGTGGGTGGTGCAGGACACCGAGACCCACCAGCCGCCGATGCGCCTGGACGACCAGAACTACCGTCGCCTGGGCATGCGCGCCGTGCTGACCGCACCGCTGCACAAGGCCGGCCGCCTGGTGGCCGCGATCGGCGTGCACCACGCCCAGCCGCGCGTGTGGACCTCGGCGGAGATCGAGCTGGTGCGGCTGGTGGCGGCGCGCTGCTGGGAATCGATGCAACGCGCGGGTGCGCAAAGCGCACTGGCCAGCAGTGCCGCGCGCCTGAGCGAACTGGCCGATGCGATGCCGCAGATCGTGTTCACCGCCATGCCCGACGGCCACGTCGACTACTTCAACCGCCGCTGGTACGAGTACACCGGGCTGCCGGTCGGCGAGGCCGGCTACGACAGCTGGCGCCATGTGCACACCGAGGAAGGCCTGGCACGGGTGATGGAGGTGTGGCCGGAAGCGCTGCGCAGCGGCAAGCCGTACGAGATCGAGTACCCGCTGCGCCGCCACGACGGCGAGTACCGCTGGCATCTCGGCCGCGCCCTGCCGATCCGCGACGACAGCGGCCGCATCGTGCGCTGGATCGGCACCAACACCGACATCCACGACCGCCGTCTGGTCGAGCAGCGCCTGCAGGAAAGCGAACTGCGCTTCCGCCAGCTGTGCGACAACGCGCCGGTGATGATCTGGATGTCCAATGCCGACGGCGACTGCGAATACATCAGCCGCCAGTGGTATCTGTTCACCGGGCAGAGCGAGCAGGAGGCGCTGGGCAGCGGCTGGCAGGAAATGATCCATGCCGACGACCTGGCCACGGTCGGCCGTACCCTGGCGCGCGCCTGCGCCGACCGCCGCGCCTACACCGTGGAATACCGCCTGCGCCGCCACGACGGCGAGTACCGCTGGTGCGTGGACACCGCCACGCCGCGCTTCAGTTCGTCCGGCCAGTTCCTGGGCTTCATCGGCTCGCTGCTGGACATCGCCGAGCGCAAGCGCATCGAGAATGCCACCACCGCCGAGCGTGCGGCGCTGGAGATGATCACCACCGGCAAGCCGCTGAGCACGGTGCTGGAGGCGATCGCGCGCGGCATCGAGTCGCAGAGCGATGTCGGCCTGCGCTGCACCATCATGCTGGTCGACGAGCACCGCCAGTGCCTGCTGGAAGGCGCCGCGCCGAGCATGCCGCCCGCCTTCCGCAAGGCGGTGCAGCGCCTGCCGATCGACCCCAACACCGGCTGCTGCGGGCGCGCCGCCTATCTGCGCCGGCAGGTGCTGTGCAGCGACGTGCGGGTGAACCCGCATTGGCAGGCGTATCTGGCGACCGCCCTGGAGGCGGACATCGTCGCCTGCTGCTCGACGCCGATCCTGGCCAGCGACGGCGAAGTGCTGGGCGTGGTCGCGCTGTACTACCCGTTCGTGCACTACCCCAACCCGCACGAACAGGATCTTGCGCGCTCCGCCTCGCACCTGGCCGGCATCATCATCGAGCGCCGCGGCACCGACCTGCGACTGCAGCAACTGCTCGCCGCCGAGCAGAGCGCGCGCAGCGAGGCCGAACGCGCCAGCCGCATGAAGGACGAGTTCCTGGCCACGCTCAGCCACGAGCTGCGCACGCCGCTGAACGCGATCCTGGGCTGGTCGCGGCTGATGCAGGACGATGCGGTGCGCCAGAAGGACCTGAGCAAGGGCCTGGAGGTGATCGAGCGCAGCGCGCATTCGCAGGCGCAGATCATCGACGACCTGTTGGACATGAGCGCCATCCTGTCCGGCAAGGTCCGCCTGGAGGCCGGCGAGCTGGACCTGCGCGCACTGCTCAGCGAGACCATCGATGCGGCGCGCCCCGGCGCGCAGAACAAGGGCATCGACATCGCGCTGGTCGCCGACGAAGCAACCGCCCTGCCCTATCTGGGCGATCGGGTGCGGCTGCAGCAGGTGCTGACCAATCTGATCGGCAACGCCATCAAGTTCACCCCCAGCGCCGGCACGGTCACAGTGACCCTGGACAGCACCAGCACCCACGTCCGCATCGCCGTCGGCGATACCGGCATCGGCATCGACCCGGCGTTCCTGCCGCACGTGTTCGACCGCTTCCGCCAGGCCGACGCGAGCAGCACGCGCAGCGCCGGCGGCCTCGGCCTGGGCCTGGCGATCGCCAAGCAGCTGGCCGAACTGCACCAGGGACAGTTGTCGGTCAGCAGCGAAGGCGTCGGCCTCGGCGCAACTTTCACCCTGCTACTGCCGCGCAACGACGTGCAGAGCCTGGATCCGATCCGCCGTGGCAACGACGCCGCGCTGTCCGGCGGCATGCTGCGGCGCGACGGCATTCGCCTGGATGGCGTGCGCGTGCTGGTGGTGGACGACGACATGGATTCTCGGGGCGTCACCCAGCGCTTCCTGCAGGAAGCCGGTGCCGTGGTCGAGGCCGCGGTCTGCGCCGACGATGCCGAAGCGCTGCTGCGCGAACGGCCCTATGCGCTGCTGGTCAGCGACGTCGGCATGCCGCGCCGCGACGGCCACAGCCTGATCCGCAGCATCCGCGCCCGTGGTGCCGGCGCAGCCAGCCGCATCCCGGCCATCGCGCTGACCGCCTACGTGCGCAGCGAGGATCGCGCGCTGGCCCTGGAGGCCGGCTTCGACGCGCACCTGGGCAAGCCGGTGGATCCGGTCAAGCTGCTCGGGCTGGCCGCATCGCTGGTGGCGCCGGTACCGGCCGCGCTCGCCACCGACCAGAGCCAAAGCGCCGAATCGGCCTGAGTCGGCGCTGCGCGGCCGCACCGTGTGGCCGGCACTGGATGCACCGGCGCAAGCGCGCCGGCTCTCCCGGAACCTCAGCTGCGCTTGGCGCGCGCGAACGCGTCGGCCAGCGCGCTGTTGACCGGCGCCGCGGCAGCCGGCCGCGGCTTGGCATTGCCGCCGCCCGCATTGCCACGCCCGTCGCGCTCGCGCCG
Organism: Xanthomonas sp. LMG 12462; assembly: GCF_009192885.1. NCBI lineage: Bacteria > Pseudomonadati > Pseudomonadota > Gammaproteobacteria > Lysobacterales > Lysobacteraceae > Xanthomonas > Xanthomonas sp. LMG 12462. Next base: position 72,967 of record NZ_NMPP01000026.1, read on the forward strand.
CGGCGGGCCGCCAGCGCCACGCGCGTCGCGGTCGCGGTCGGCCGGACGCGCCGGCGCGGGCGTGTCGTCCAGGCGCCGGGTCAGCGCGATGCGCTTGCGCGCCACGTCCACTTCCAGCACCTTGACCTTGACGATGTCGCCGGCCTTGACCACGTCGCGCGGATCCTTGACGTAGCTGTCCGAGAGCGCGGAGATGTGCACCAGGCCATCCTGGTGCACGCCGATGTCGACGAACGCGCCGAAGGCGGCGACGTTGCTGACCACGCCTTCCAGCACCATGCCCGGCTTGAGGTCCTTGATGTCCTCCACGCCGTCGGCGAAGCGTGCCGCCTTGAACTCCGGGCGCGGATCGCGGCCCGGCTTTTCCAGTTCCTTGAGGATGTCGCGCACCGTCGGCAGGCCGAACTTCTCGTCGGTGAACTGGTCCGGCTTGAGGCCGCGCAGAAAGCCGCCATCGCCGATCAGCGCCTTGATCGGCTTGCCGGTGGCACCGACGATGCGCTCCACCACCGGATAGGCTTCCGGGTGCACCGCCGAAGCGTCCAGCGGCTCCTCGCCATCGGCGATGCGCAGGAAGCCGGCGCATTGTTCGAACGTCTTGTCGCCCAGCCGCGGCACCTTGAGCAGGTCCTTGCGGCGCTTGAACGGGCCGTTGTCGTCGCGGTGGCGCACGATGTTCTCGGCCACGCTCGACGACAGCCCGGACACGCGCGACAGCAGCGCCGCCGAGGCGGTGTTGACGTACACGCCGACCGCGTTCACGCAGTCCTCCACCCTCGCGTCCAGCGCCCGCGCCAGGCGGTACTGGTCGACGTCGTGCTGGTACTGGCCCACGCCGATCGCCTTGGGCTCGATCTTGACCAGTTCCGCCAGCGGATCCTGCAGGCGCCGCGCGATCGACACCGCGCCACGCAGCGACACGTCGAGCTGCGGGAACTCCTTGGCGGCGAACTCGGACGCCGAATACACCGAGGCGCCGGCTTCGCTGACCACGATCTTTTCCAGCTTCAGCTGCGGGTTCTGCTTGATCAGGTCCGCGGCCAGCTTGTCGGTCTCGCGGCTGGCGGTGCCGTTGCCGATCGCGATCAGTTCGACGCCGTGCTGCGTGCACAGCTGCCGCAGCGTGTGCAGCGACTGGTCCCACTGCCGGCGCGGCTCGTGCGGATAGATGGTGTCGGTGGCCAGCAGCTTGCCGGTGGCATCGACCACCGCGATCTTGCAGCCGGTACGGATGCCCGGGTCCAGGCCCAGGGTCACGCGCGGCCCGGCCGGCGCCGCCAGCATCAGATCCTGCAGGTTGTCGCCGAACACCGCGATCGCCTCGGCCTCGGCCTTTTCGCGCGCCTGGTTGAACAGATCCAGCAGCAGGTGCATGTGCAGCTTGGCGCGCCAGGTCAGGCGACAGGCATCCAGCAGCCAGCGGTCGCCCGGGCGGCCCTGGTTGGCGATGCCGGCGCGCAGCGCGACGCGGCCTTCGGCGTACTGGTGGCCGGCTTCGGCCTCGTTGCCGGGATCCAGCTCCAGATACACGATCTCCTCGCGGCGCGCGCGGAACAGCGCCAGCAATCGGTGCGAAGGAATCTTGGCCAGTGCTTCGGCGTGATCGAAGTAGTCGCGGTACTTGGCGCCTTCCTGCTCCTTGCCCTCGGCCACGCGGGCGCGGATGACGCCCACCTCGCCCAGCCAGGTGCGCAGTTCGCCGACCAGTGCGGCATCCTCGCCCCAGCGCTCCATCAGGATCGCGCGCGCGCCTTCCAGCGCGGCCTTGACGTCGGCCACGCCCCTGTCGGCATCGACGAAGCCGGCGGCGAAGGTTTCCGGCACCTGGCTCGGATCGGCCAGCAGGCCATCGGCGAGCGGTTCCAGCCCGGCCTCGCGGGCGATCTGCGCGCGCGTGCGCCGCTTGGGCTTGTATGGCAGGTACAGGTCTTCCAGCCGCGACTTGGTGTCGGCGGCGACGATCTCCACGCGCAGTTCGTCGCTTAGCTTGCCCTGTTCGGCGATGCTGGCCAGCACCGCGGCGCGGCGCTCTTCCAGTTCGCGCAGATAGGTCAGGCGCACTTCGAGATTGCGCAACTGGGTGTCGTCGAGCCCGCCGGTGACTTCCTTGCGGTAGCGCGCTATGAACGGGACGCTGGCGCCCTCGTCGAGCAGGGCGATGGCGGCGCGCGCCTGCGCCGGCTGCGCGCCGATCTCGGCGGCGATGGTGTTGGCGATCTGCTGGGCGAGCTGAGTGTCGTGCATTGCGTCCGGCCGAAGCCGCCTTGCGGAAAACCCGCATTTTCGCAGTGCGCGCGCCGCCGGGGAACCCGTTGACAGGCGCGCGCCAAGCTGGCGGCGTCAGGTGACGCCGTTCGGCCCGTCCAGCACCATGCGCACCTTGCGGATCAGTTCCTGGCGGTTGTACGGCTTGGCCAGCACCTCGAACTCGTTGCCGCCGGCATCGGTACGCTCGATCGAGGACTCGGCATAGCCGGTGGTCAGCAGCACCTTGATCTTGGGCCGGCGCCGCCGCGCCTCGCGCGCCAGCATCACGCCATTGAGACCGCCGGGCATGATCAGGTCCGAATACAGCAGGTCCACGTGCACGCCGGTATCGAGCAGTTCCAGCGCCTCGCGGGCGTTGTACACCACGTGCGTGGCATAGCCCTGGTCGCCGAGGAACAGCCGCGCCAGCTCGGCGATGTCCGGCCGGTCCTCGACGATCAGGATCGTCTCGTCGCCCTGGCGATCGAACGGGCGGCGCGTGCGCGAATCGCGCGGGGCCATGTTCTCGACGTTGTCGTCGATCGGGAAGTACAGGCGCACGGTGGTGCCGTGGCCCTCCTCCGAATACAGGCGCACCGCACCGCCGGACTGCTTGGCGAAGCCGTAGACCATGGACAGGCCCAGGCCGGTGCCCTTGCCTTCTTCCTTGGTGGTGAAGAACGGATCCAGCACGCGCGCCAGCACCTCCGGCGGCATGCCGCTGCCGTTGTCGGTGATCGACACGCACACGTAGTGGCCAGGCAGCAGGTTGTCGTAGGTGGTGGGTTCGTCCGCGCGCACCGACACGTTGCGGGTCTGGATCACCAGACGCGGCGCCGGCTGGTCGGCCATGGCGTCGCGCGCATTGATCAGGATGTTGAGCAGCGCCACTTCGGCCTGGGTCGGGTCGATCCGGCAGTTGCGCAGGTCCGGCGACAGCTCCAGCGAGAACGCGATGCCGTCGCCCAGCGTGCGCTCGGCCACATCGCTCATCCCGGCCACCAAGGCATTGAGATTGAGCACGCGTCCTTCCAGCTTCTGCTTGCGCGCGAACGCCAGCAGCTGCTGGGTCAGGCGCGCGGCCTGGCCGGCGGCATCGCGAGCGCGGTCCACGCTCTTGCGCAGCAGCGATGGATTCAGCGGGTCGCTCTCGACCGCGTGCTCGATCAGTTCCAGATACCCGGACATGACCTGCAGCAGGTTGTTGAAGTCGTGCGCGATGCCGCCGGTGAGCTGACCCAGCGCCTCCATCTTCTGCGCCTGACGCAGCGCGTCCTCGGCATCGCGGCGACGGCTGACGTCCAGCTGCGAACCGAAGAAATACACCAGCTCGCCGCGGTCGTCATACACCGGAGAGATATACAGCGCGTTCCAGAAGCTGGAACCGTCCTTGCGGTAGTTGAGGATCTCCACCGCCACTTCGTCATGCGAGGTAATGGCGTCGCGGACGCTGCGTACGGTCTCGCGATCGGTGTCCGGCCCCTGCAGGAAGCGGCAGTTATTGCCGATCAATTCCTCGCGACCGTAACCGGTCATTTCCAAGAACGCGCGGTTGACGAAGATGATCGGATTGTCCGGCTGCCGCGGATCGGTCACGATCATCGGCATGCGCGTGGTCTGCACCGCAGCGAAGAAAATATCGCTGCGCTGATTGGACATGTCGGTGGGGGCGTTCGGGTCGACGGTCGTCGGCGGCGCCGAGGTGTTGCTGATTTCTGGTGCGGGCATGGTCGGTGGCAGGTCGATGCGAACCGTCGCTGGCCCGCCTAGGCGGGCGGCCACACCGGGGTTCGCACGCCGGCGTCAACGCGAATAATACCTGTGCAGGCGTTCTACCACGATATCGTCCTGCAGCGACTCCAGCGCCATGATCCGCACCTGCCGATCGCTCAATGCCAGCACGCGCTCGACATAGATCTCCGGGCCTGCCTCGGTTTCCTTCATGGACTTGCGGAAACCGTAGGGCACGACGCCCTTCTCTCCGTCCTTGCTGCCACCGATATATAGAACGACCGACATGACGCTTCCTCTACAGGGAATTCGTGGAACTGGCGCGCACCATACACAGCGCCATGTGAGGGACTTCTGCACCGAGATTAATCGCGGCTGTTTGCCCGAACATGACGTCCGCGGCGGCTCACGCGGACTTAACCGGACCTGCGCCTAAGTCGCACATCCTTTCTGCGCCGGGGCGTCATGGATCTCAAGAGCGGTTATCCCTTCTGGTCGGTCCGCAACGGCCTGATGCAGAGCTTTCCGCAGCTGCGCGACGACGTGCGCTGCGATGTCGCGGTCGTCGGCGGCGGTATCACCGGCGCCTTGATCGCCGAAGAACTGAGCGCGCACGGGCATGCCGTGACGGTCCTGGAGCAGCGCGACATCGGCTGGGGCAGCACCGCGGCCAGCACCGCCCTGCTGCAGTACGAGATCGACACCCATCTGATCGATCTGGCCAAGCGCTATGGCGAACCTGCCGCCGCCCTCGCCTACGGCGCCTGCGCGCAGGCGCTGGAGCAGTTGCGCGACCTGGTCCGGCCGCTGCGCGATGTCGACTTCGGCTGGAACGACAGCCTGTACTACGCCAGCAAACGCCGCCACGTGCGGGTGCTGCTGGAAGAGCTGGAAGTGCGCGCGCGACACGGCCTGGACGTGGAATGGCTGGACGCGCAGACGTTGGACGCGGACTACGGCCTGCAGGCGCACGGCGCGATCCTCAGCCACCAGGCGGCACGGGTGGATCCGTACCGCCTCACCTATCGCCTGCTCGGCCGCGCCTTCCGACGCGGCGTCGGCGTCTACGACCGCACCCGCATCGCGCGGATCGTGGTCACTGGCCGCGGCGTGACCCTGCACACCGATCAGGGCGCGCAGGTGCGCGCCGGCCATGTGGTGATGGCCGCCGGCTACGCCAACCAGCACTGGCTGGATCAACGCGTGGCCCGCAACCGCAGCAGCTACGCCTTCGTCAGCGACCCGCTCGAGCCTTCCGTCCTCGGCCCATTGCGCGACACCATGATCTGGGAAAGTGCGCGGCCGTATCTGTACCTGCGCAGCACCGGCAACGGCCGCATCGTCGCCGGCGGCGAGGACGACAGCGTGGACGTGCCGGCGCGCCGCGACGCGCGCGTGGACAGCAAGGCACGCACGCTGTCGCGCAAGATCGCCAAGGTGATGCCGGGACTGGATTTGCAGCCGACCTTCGCCTGGGCCGGCACCTTCGCCGAGACCGAGGACGGCCTGCCGTTCTTCGGCCCGCACCCGCAGCACGGCCCGCGCGTGCAGTTCGCCATGGCCTACGGCGGCAACGGCATCACCTACAGCATGATCGGCGCCGGCCTGCTGCGCGCCCAGATCGAGCGGCATGCGCACCCGCTCAAGCGCCTGTTCGGTTTTTCCCGGCTCGACTGACCCGAGCCACCAACAAGCGCCACTGGTACATCCGTACGAATGGCTTCAGCCGCGACCGCGGCGTTCCCGGGAAAGCCCGTCGCGGCTGAAGCCGCTCCTGCGCGGCAACGTCGTGCATTGCGAAAGCAGCGGTTTGCGGACGCCACGCGCTCAACCCGTCCCCGGCCACCAACCCCGACCGTACAGCGCATAGCGATCGGCGGCGCGTTCCAATGGATTGCGCACGCTGACCCCGCCGCAGGCCAGGTACACCGGCAGGAACAGCGGCCCGAGCAGCATGTACTGCAGCACGTGCGCACGTTCGTGGTCGCCGAGCCGTACCGCAGGATGCCGGCAGCGACCGGCAGCGTGTTCGTAGGTGGCGCAGGCCACGTCCAGATCGTCTGCACTGAGCAGGATCACGTTGCCCAGCGTCATCGCCCCGCGTGGCCGCATCGGCACGCGTTCGAACACCAGCGCCAGTTCGCGCCGGCTGAAGCGCAGGCGGGCACCGAAGGCCAGCGCGATGGTCCCGACGAGCATGCCCAGGACAGTGTTCGGCGAGGTCCAGAGAACGCCGACGGCGATGCCGGCACGGCGCCAGACCCGCGACAGCGGCCGCGTCAATCGGCTTCGTTGGGAATCAGCAGCCACAGGATCAGATAGACCAGGATGCCGGGGAAGGCGGCCGAGACGATCGAACCGACCACGTACAGCACCCGCAGCAGGGTCGCATTCCAGCCGAAGCGGTGGGCGATCCCGCCCATCACGCCCGCGATCATGCGGTCGTTCAACGAGCGCGACAGCGAACGGGGTTGCGACATGGCAGCGGCTCCAGCGACGGCGGCTAGCTCACTCTACGCGCGCCGGCGCGGGCGCGGCGTGACGGCGCAATGCCGCCAATTGTTGCTCGAACCAGGCCGCCGCCTCCTGCTCCGGCCGGCCAGGACAAGCGACACGGTAGGCGCTTCCGCTGACGCTGCTGCGGCTGGCGCCGCGCGCGATGAACTGCTCGGCGCTGTCCACCAGGTCGCGCGAACGCAGTGCCGCATACTTGCGCTGCAGATGCGCCTCGGCCTCGCGACCGGAGTACCAGGTCCCGTTGCGTTGGAACCGGCACGGCGAGGACTGCAACGCCGCCAGCAGTCCGCGGATTTCACGGTCGGCCGCGGCCGCAGGCGCAGCGATGCCGCGCTCCACGCTCAGCCAGGCCAGCGCCACCGCCAAGACGACGCCAGCAAGACGCGCCCCTGGCGGCACGACGCGTCGCCGCTGGCGCTCAGTGCCCGCCATCGCGCTCGGCCAGCCACTGATGGAGCGCCGCCGGCACTTCGCGTTGGGCGCGGCCGGAGACGTAGATACCGATATGGCCGCCGCGGAAACTCAGTTCGGCGTAGTCGCGGCTGCCGACCACGCCGCGCAGCGCCCGCGACGCATCCGGCGGCACCAGGTGGTCCTGCTCGGCATAGACGTTGAGCACCGGCATGGTGACCCGACTCAGGTCCACCGTGTGCGCACCGATGCGCGCGCGCCCGTGCATCAGCGCGTTGTCCTGATAGAACTGCTTGACGAACTCGCGGAAGGTCTCGCCGGCCAGATCCGGCGAATCGAAGATCCATTTCTCCATGCGCAAGAAGTCCTCCAGCGCCCGCGGATCGTCGAGGATGTCGAGCAGGCCGACGTACTTCTGCAGGTTCAGGCGGAACGGCTTGAGCATCAGGTAGCTGACGTTCATCAGGTCCGCCGGCACGTTGCCCAGCGTGTCCACGAACAGGTCGACGTCGACCTGGCGCGCCCAGTTGGACAGCATGTTGTCCGGGGTGTGGAAATCCACCGGGGTGACCATGGTGACCAGGTTGCGCACCTTCTCCGGCTGCAAAGCCGCGTAGCACAGCGAGAACGTGCCGCCCTGACAGATGCCGAGCATGTTGACGGGGGCGCCGCCGCCGGCGGAACGCAGATGGTCCACCGCGCCGTCGATGTAGCGCAGCAGGTAGTCCTCCAGCGTCAGGTAGCGCTCCGAGCGGTCCGGATAGCCCCAGTCCAGCACATAGACGTCCTCGCCCAGCGCCAGCAGGCCCTGCACCAGCGAGCGGTCGGCCTGCAGGTCGACCATGTACGGGCGGTTGACCAGGGCATAGACGATCAGCAGCGGCACCTTGGTGGTGGGCGGGCGTTCGCCGACGAAGCGGTACAGCACCACCTTGCCGTCGCGCCACACTTCCTGGCGCGCGGTGGCGCCGTAGTCCACCGTGTCCAGGCCCGGCAGCACGCGCAGGCCTTCGAGCAGCTTGCGCTGCAGCTCCAGGGTTTCCTGGACCAGATCGTCGCTGCTGAAACTCAGCGGTCCCTTCATGCGCGACTCCGGCGTGCCGCCGGCGTGGTCCCGGCCCGCCGCGGCTTGGCGGCGGGCGTGGCCTTCGCTGGCGTGGCGGCGTTGGATTTGGATTTGGGCGCGGCGGCTGCCGCCCGCACAGGGGCCGACTTGGCCGCGGTCTTCCGAGGGCTCTTCTGCGGCGCAGCCGGGGCCGGAGCAACCGGTGCAGGTCCGGCCGCGGCAGTCGCGCCCTGCCCTTCGCCGCGCTCCAGTCGTCGCAGCCGCCGTTCCAGGTCGGCGATGCGCCGATGCGCGGCATCCAGTTCGGTACGCGTGGGCAGGCCCACCTGCTCGCACACCTGCTCGGTCTCGCGCTGCAGCAGGGCGCGCAGGCGCATCTGCGCGTTCGCGACGTCGGCGTAGACCTGGCGGAACTCCGGCGACAGCGCGGCCGCCGCATACGCTTCCTCGGCCGCGTCGATCCACAGATCGAACATCGCCCGCGCGTTGGTCAGTTGCCGGCCCGGATCCTCGTGCGCGCGCAGCTTCTCCTCGAACAGGCCGAAGGCGCGGTCGATGGCGCCCTGCAGCAGCCCCAGATAGGCCTGCAACTGCGCCTGATAGTCCTGCTGGGCCTTGGCCAGCGCCCGCCAGCGCGCCTGGTGGTTGCGCGCCGGGCCGAACCCGGGCATCTGCAACCATGGGCCACTGTCGCGTTGCAGGCCCTGCAGCCACTGCGCCGCCTGCTGCAGCCACGGGTCGATCCCGGCCTGGCCGGCCCCGCGCACCGCACCCAGCAGCCACTGCAGCAACTGCTCGCGTTGACCCTGCACCTGTCGCTTCCAGGCGTCGGCGACGTCGGCACTGCTGGCGTCGCGACCGGCGAACTGCGCTGCCACCTGCTGCATCGCGCCGAGCCAGTCGCCGGCCTGCTGCTGGAACTGCGCCAGCGCGTCCTCGGCCTGCGGCGCGCTGCCGCGCGGCAGCCACTGGCTCCAGGCCGCGATCGCCTCGCGCCAGGAACCGGCGCCATCGCCAGCCGCGGGCGACGCGGGGGCCGCGGCGCCCTGGCGCAATGCGGCGCTCCAGGCCTCCCAGTACTGCCGCGTCATCGCCTCGAAATCGCCGGCGCCACCGCCGCTAGCCTTCATCGCCACTCTCCAGACCTGGCCCGCGATGATAGCAACACGCTGCGATCAGGGCTTGGGGATGCGTAGCGTCTTGCTGATCATCAGCGAGCCGGACAGCGCGAACAGCAGCGCCAGCGGGTGCAGCAGCCACGGTCCCAACCGCCACTCGCCCCACCACAAGGCGTCGCCGATATGGCCCAGGTGCGCGGCGATCGCCAGCACGATGACCAGGCCCAGGCTGCTCGGGATCGGCGTGCCCTCGAAGTACGGCACCTTGTCGCCGTCGCCGGCGATCTGCTCGGCGGTGACGTTGTAGCGGGCCAGGCGGCTGACCCCGCAGCAGACGAAGAAACTCAGCACCAGCCAGTCCCAGCCGCCCTGCATGCCGCAGGCGTAGGCCAGCGCCGCCGGAGCCACGCCGAAGGAGATCACGTCGGCGAGCGAGTCCAGCTCGCGGCCCAGGGTCGAGGACGACTTGCGCCAGCGCGCCACGCGCCCGTCCAGCGCGTCGAACACGAATGCCAGCGGGATCAGCGCCATGCCGAACAGCAGGTCGCTGCGGCGGCCGTCCTGCAGGAAGCGCATCGCCGCGAACACCGCGCCGGTGCCGCAGAAGGCGTTGGCGAGGGTGAACCAGTCGGCCAGCTGGAACTCGCGCAGCATGGAGAAGTGGCGTTTCATCGGCATAACGTGGCGGATCCGGCGTGAGCGGCGAGCGACGGCACAGGGTAGCGTGGCGCCGCCGCACTGGCGAGCGGCCGCTGCCAGGCGTCACGGCGCGCTGCTACGCTGATCGCCCCCCACTCCGCGCAGGTACTCCCCATGCAGACCGTCCTGATCACCGGCGCCGCCAGCGGCATCGGCGCCGGCATCGCCCACGCACTGGCCGCCGACGGCCGCCACATCGTCGTCAGCGACCTCGACCTTGAGGCCGCCGAAACGGTCGCCGCGCAGGTGCGCCAGGCCGGCGGCTCGGCCGAGGCGGTGGCGCTGGACGTGGCCAGCGCGGACAGCATCGCCGCGGCGCTGGCCGCCGTCAGCCGGCCGGTGGACGTGCTGGTCAACAACGCCGGGCTGCAGCATGTGGCGCCGTTGCAGGAGTTCCCGATGGACAAGTGGAGCCTGCTGGTGGAGGTGATGCTGACCGGGGTCGCCCGGCTGACCCAGGCGGTGCTGCCGGGCATGCGCGAACGCGGCTTCGGCCGCATCGTCAACATCGGCAGCATCCACTCGCTGGTCGCCAGCCCGTACAAGAGCGCCTATGTCGCCGCCAAGCACGGCCTGGTCGGCTTCTCCAAGGTGATCGCACTGGAGACCGCCGACACCGACATCACCATCAACACGCTCTGCCCCAGCTACGTGAAAACGCCGCTGGTGGACAAGCAGATCGCCGACCAGGCGCGCACCCGCGGCATTTCCGAAGCCGACGTGATCGCCCAGGTGATGCTCAAGCCGATGCCCAAGGGCGTGTTCATCGCCTACGACGAACTGGCCGGCTGTGTGGCGTTCCTGGCCTCGCCGGCGGCGCGCAACATCACCGCGCAGACGATCGCCATCGACGGCGGCTGGACCGCGCAGTAGCGCTGCGGCAAGCGCGCACGTGCGCCTGCTGGATCGCGCGACCGACGCTGGCGAATTTTTCGCCAGCGCGGCAGCGACCGTTGCGGCACAACGCCAGCGGCATCTTATCCACAGCGTTCGTGCGCTTTCATCCACACCGGCTGTGGAGAAGCGCGACCGGGACTGATGAAATTTTCGCCACCCGGCAGAATCGGGCAGCCATTTCAGCGACTTGGACCGCTTGCCCACAGGCTTGTGCAGCATCGATCCACAGCCACTGTGGACAAGACGGACGTGGTGCCGCGCGAGCGTTCGACCGAGCGGCGCGCCGGCCCCTCGCCCATCCCCCGACGGGAAAGGCAGAGGCTGTTCCTTCTCCCGCCGGGAGAAGGTGGCCCGAAGGGCCGGATGAGGGTACGGGCGGAGCTTGGTGCACCCAAACATCGCGAGACGCTTGACGCCGCGCCCTCACCCGCCACCAAACTCCGCGAGTCGCTTTCGCGCCGTACCCTCACCCCAACCCCTCTCCCGATGGGAGAGGGGCTTAGCGCGTCAGACCCGCGAGTAGCGCCAGGACTGCATGCGTCCGTCGCGGTATGGCATGACCCCGTGGAAGGGGCGCGGGTCGCCGTCGAACACCAGCGGCAGGAAATGGCGATCGCCCTCCCACAGCGGCAGCGTGTCCATCTGCGCGATCGGCACCCCAG
>NZ_NMPP01000027.1:0-13093 GCF_009192885.1 Xanthomonas sp. LMG 12462
CCCACCTCCTGTACGCCCTCCACCGCGCCGGCACCCCGCGCACGCTCAAGCCCCTCTCCCCTTGGGAGAGGGGTTGGGGTGAGGGTACGTCCACTCACGGAGCCCCCACCCCGTGAGCCAATCCAACCTCCTCGCCACCCTCTACCGCAGCGGCACCCTGCGCACGCTGGACCATGCCTTCGCCCACAGCCTAGCCCGCCTCGATCCGAACACCCCCGACCTGGTCCTGGCCGGCGCCGCCCTGGCCTCGTTGGCAGTCGCCAGCGGCCACGCCGGCCTCGACCCGGCGCGCGCCAGCCTCCTGCTCGACAGCCGCGACGGCGCCGCTCCCACGCTGCCCACCGCAGACGACTGGACCCGCGCCCTGGCCGCCTCGCGCTGGGTCGCACAACCCGCTGCCGAAGACCCGGCCAGCCCCGACTGCCCACTCGTACTCGAACACGGTCTGCTCTACCTGCGCCGCTACCGCGAATACGAACGACGCCTGGCCCTGGGCCTGCGTCGCCTCGCCGCACAGCCGCTGCCGCATAGCGACCTAGCCGCCCTAGCACCCCTGTTCGCCCAGCTCTTCCCTCTCCCCCCGGGAGAGGGTGCCCGCAGGGCGGGTGAGGGTACGACTGCCAACGATCCATCCGACCGCCAAGCCCAAGCCGCCGCCCTCGCCCTGCGCCGCGCCCTGCTGCTGGTCACCGGCGGCCCCGGCACCGGCAAGACCACCACCATCGCCCGCCTGCTGCTGCTGCGCATCGCCCAGGCTCGCGGCGCCGGCCTGCCGCCGCCGCGCATCGCCCTGGCTGCGCCCACCGGCCGCGCCGCCGAGCGCATGGCCGAGAGCCTGCGCGCTGCGGTGGCGCGCGCACTCGCCGACGGCGTCGACCCCACCTTGGCCGAGGCCCTGCCGGCCGGCGCCAGCACCCTGCATCGCCTGCTCGGCGTCATTCCCGACCTGCCGCGCTTCCGCCACGACGCCGACAACCCGCTGCCGTTCGACCTGATCGTGATCGACGAAGCCTCCATGGTCGATCTGCCGCTGATGTGCAAGCTGGTCGACGCCGTGGCCGACGGCGCGCAACTGATCCTGCTCGGCGACGCCGACCAGTTGCCCTCGGTCGAGGCCGGCGACGTGCTCGCCGCGATCCTGCAGGCCGCCGGCCACGGCGACGCGCTACAGCCCGACGACGCGCAGGCGCTGCAACCGCTGCTCGGCCACAGCGCGGTCGCGCACGACCAGGGCGGCCTGGCCGGGTACCGCGTGCATCTGCTGCGCGGCTACCGCCAGGCCCAGGACTTCGCCCTGGCGCCGCTGGCCGACGCCGTGCGCAGCGGCGATGCCGACGGCGCGCTGCAACTGCTGCGCGACGGCCAGCTTGCCGGCGTGCACTTCCACGATGGCGTCGACGACGCGCTCGCCGCCGGCGGCGACGCCCTGCTCGCGCACTGGCGCGCCCTCGGCGACACCGACGATCCGGCGCAGGCCCTGCGCGCTGCCGCACGCCTGCGCCTGCTCACCGCCGTGCGCGCCGGCCCGCAGGGCGCGCGCGGGCTCAACGCACGCATCGAACAACTGCTGGCCGAGACCGCCAGCGGCGCACGCCGCCTCGGCGCCGCCGCGCCCTGGTTCCACGGGCGCCTGCTGCTGATCACCGAGAACAGCTACCGCCACGGCCTGTTCAACGGCGACGTCGGCATCTGCCTGAAGGACGCACAGGGCACCCTGGTCGCCTGGTTCGACGGCGCCGGCGACGGCCAAGTCCGCGGCTTCCACCCGGCCGCACTGCCCGCGCACGAAAGCGCCTTCGCCATGACCGTGCACAAGGCCCAGGGCAGCGAATTCGACGAAGTCTGGCTGCAGCTGCCGGCCCGCGATGCCCGCGTGCTCAGCCGCGAACTGGTCTACACCGGCATCACCCGCGCCCGCCGCGCGCTGCACATCGCCGCCAGCGAACCGGTGCTGCGCGCCGCCCTGGCCCGGCATGCGGCGCGGATCTCGGGGTTGGCGTGGCGATTGGGTGGGGAGCAGCAGCCACAGTCGCAGCCGATGCCGCCTGCAGCCGATATCCTTCCCGCACCTTCCGGCACGCCGATCCAGGGCGCGCTGTTTTGACGAGCCGCATCAGGAGCCGGCATGCGTAGCGACGACAAGGAAGCCCCCACCTCGGAGTTGATCCTGTACCGCAGCGAGGATGCGCAGACGCGGATCCAGGTGCGGCTGGAAGGCGATTCGGTGTGGTTGACGCAGCGGCAGATCGCAGAACTGTTTCAAGTCTCTGTCCCAACGATCAATGAACATCTCGGCAGCATTTTTTCCGAGGGTGAACTTGAACATGAACGAACTATTCGGAGATTCCGAATAGTTCAAGCCGAAGGCGAGCGCCAAGTGCGCCGTACCATCGATCACTACAACCTCGACGCCATCCTCGCCGTCGGCTACCGGGTCCGCTCCGCGCGCGGCACCCAGTTCCGCCAGTGGGCGACGGCGCGGCTGTCCGAGTACCTGATCAAGGGCTTTGCGCTGGACGACGAACGGCTCAAGCGCGGGCCTGACGATGGCTATTTCGAAGAACTGCTGGGCCGCATCCGCGACATTCGCTCGTCGGAGAAGCTGTTCTGGCGCAAGGTGCTGGACATCTACGCCACCAGCGTGGATTACGACCCGTCGGCCGAGGCCAGCCAGCGCTTCTTCGCCACCGTGCAGAACAAGATGCACTGGGCAGCCCATGGCCACACCGCCGCCGAACTGCTCATGGAGCGCGCCGACGCCAGCAAGCCGCACAGCGGCATGACCAACTGGGTGGGTGCCGCGCCGCGCGCGTCCGATGCGGTCGTCGCCAAGAGCTACTTGAATGCGGAGGAACTGGAGGCACTGAACCGCATCGTCACCGCCTACCTGGAGTTCGCCGAGCTGCAGGCCATGAACCGCAGGCCGATGACCATGGACGCGTGGATCGCCAAGCTGGACGACTTCCTGCGCCTGAGCGACCGCGACGTGCTGACCCATGCCGGCCGCATCGGCCGCGAGCAGGCGCTGGAATTTTCCAAGGCCGAGTTCGCTCGTTACAGACAGCGCACGTTGGAAGAACCGTCGCCGGTAGAGCGCGATTTCGAAGAGGCAACGCGCAAGCTGAAAGCGCTCGAGAGCGAGAAACGCCGGTCCACGCGGACCAAGCGGCCCACTGGCGAGTAGACGAGGCAGCGTCCCGGGAACGGCGAACTGCCGGCCCCAATGCCACGCCCGCAGCGACCTTCCGATGCGGGCAGGCCAGGCGAGCCCGGGGTCCGGGCTCGACGTCGCGCGACTACTTGGCCGGAACCCGCTGGTACTCGTCGCTGCCGGTGTTGAGGTGCCCATCGGCCTCGTCGATGGCGAAGTTCACCGTCTCGCCGTCGTTGGTCACCTGCAGCACGCCGTCCTTGTAGATGGCCGGGTAGCTCTCGGTCTTGGGCTTGCGAGTGAAGAAGCGCGGGGTGGTGTTGCGCACCATGAACGACTCCCCGTTGCGCTCGATGTCGATCGTGTCGTCCTTCGACTCCACGTTGACCCAGTGGCCGACGAACTTCTCGCCCTCCACCCGGGCGCAGCCGGTCACCAGCATCGCCGCGGCCAGCGCCGCTCCCATCCACTTCGTCATGTCCCCGCCTCCGGTGTTGGAATCGGGGCGAGGATGCGATGGGTTGGATGTATGGGAGGTCAAGAATAGGGAGGAGTTCCCCATCGTGCGCAGGCTCGCCCCAATCCGCCGCCGCGTCGCGTTATTGGCGTGCTTCCAACACTTGAGCAGAGGGGCCTTGCGCAGCGCCGTAACGGATTGCGTCTTATGACGGGCGCCGTTATGGTCGCTGGATGAGGTCGCCATCGCCGACCCACCAATTCAGGCATCCCGTCATGGCCTCCTTGCCCAACATCCATCCTGGCGACGTGCTGCGCGACGAGTTCCTCGTCCCGCTGGGCATTAGTCAGAACGCACTTGCCCGCGTCACCGGCGTGCCGCCGCGCCGGATCAACGAAATCGTGCTGGGCAAGCGAGGCATCACCGCCGACACCGCCGTGCGCCTGGCTGCGGCGTTGGGCACGACCGAACGCTTCTGGCTGAGCCTGCAGGCGGACTACGAATTGGAAGAGGCGCATCGCCTGCTTGGCGATCTGCCGGCGAGGATCAAGCGATTGGCAGCTTGAGGCAAGATTATGGGACCTGCTGGAAAACGGAAAACCGGGGTCGAAAACCGGGGTCAGAGTGCACTTCTCCTACAGCAGCTTCAGGCATCGTCCGATGGGTCGGCCCCTTTGGACAAGGTCAGGCTGGTAAAAAAGTGCACTCTTACCTCTGTTTCTCCTCCTGTTTCTCCGTACACGGTGGCGGAGGCCTCCACCGCCGTATCTCTGCTCTCCATTCGCCACCACCGGCAGCTTTCTTTCGATTTCGTTGGACTGTGGAATCGTGGGTGAGGGGGCAGGTAGTCCACTCCGATCCTGTTTCCCGATCATTTCCCCTTGAATCTAGGACTTTCTTGGATTCCAGCTTTCTTTGCCCAATCAATTACGACGTCGTGGATCAAGTCCAGATACTGCTTGTTGGTCATCTCCTGCGGGGCAAAAGGCTCATGCTGCTCAGAAGTCATAAGATCTTTGAGTAGGATTTGAACTTTGGCACTTAAATCGGGATTGGCACCAATAGCAATATACGCAAGTAAAGGCTTATCTTTGGACTCTTCATCATATCCAAGGTAGCGCTCAAAATCCGGCACGCTAACTCTATGTCTTACCTTAATTCCTTTCTTTCGAGCAGCTTCCACAGCGATCCTGATGTTATTGTTCTGTGTCCACATGCCATTTGAACTTCCATCCTTCTTGAATGGTGGATCGCAGTCATGAAGCACGCCGAAGTCGATTTTGAAATGCCCCATCATGGATATTAGAGCTGGAAGAATGGCTTTTCCGCGCGCTCGCACCACTGTCACCTTGTTCGCCAGTTCGTGCTGCTTCTCCAAAATCGCGGCTATAAAAGCAGCATGCTCCGTGTCCCCTTCGACCAAGATTGGATATGATCCAAAAAATATTTCTGCGAGACTTGGATCAAGTTGTTGCATTGCATGCAACCACTGCTTTTCTTCTCCTTGAAATGTGATTTCATCAGAGCGATATGTCTTCGGGCTAGCGATCTCGCCTTCGTCGTCTCGCTCTAATCTAATGATAGTTGTATGGTCTTCAAAAGGGTTGATGAAATAGGGGGAGTGAGTAGTCATCATTACCTGCCAATCGGGGCTCTCAGCAAGTTTGTAGAGATGCTTCTGAGCAGCACGAGCTGCCATCGGATGCAATGCATTCTCGGGCTCGTCAATCAAAAGCAGATAACCGGGAAGAGCTGGATCATCGGCATCGTTAGGCATCGGTCCGCCATCATCAAATGCTTTTAGTTGAGCCCTGCAGGCTTCAACAGTGTCTGCATCTGCTGGCTTTTTAGCCTTTGCCTTCTCCGCATCAGTAAGCTGTTTTTGCAGGAGCTTTCGATGAATAGCACGAGTCTCATCCAAGCGCAGCAGTTCATTGTGTACTTGTAGCATGGCCCAAAATAGCGCTCGTCTCGCCCCGGTTCCTTGCTGAGGAATAGTTGTTTCTGCTTTGCCGTCGCTAACACGCAGCCCAGATTCGATCTTCGGAACTATAGGTGCCGGCTGAACATTAATTTTCACACCAAGATTAGGAAATACACTTCGAAAGCCTGTCGCAACTCGCTCGGAAATTTCGTTAAACCTATTCTCATGGGCGTTGCCTAGGTCTTTTAATTGATCAGCGACCGAACCTAATGCTGCATGCAACTGTGAACCGACTGTCGAACGCTCACTCTCAATCATTGTGTTGAGTGGCGCAAGTGCCATTGCTGCAAGCACTTTTTCCATGCTCTCAGCATCCTGTAATGAGCCAATCCGAATTGGCCTCGGTAGTCTTGACTTGAAGACGTTATCTGCGCCTCCTGCCTTCTCACCTGGCGACCAATCATTTATCTGTGGATCCCAAGTTGAGCGAGTTATCCTGAAGTCAGGAGCCTTCCATTGCCATCGGCTCTTAACTATCAGAAAATCACCTTCAGGTTGCTTCCACTTTTCGTCAACATTGCCAATTCCCTTAGGGATGTGCACTTCAAGTTCGACTTCACTTAATTCGTCGTCGCTTGACTGCAAGCATCGGTCTCTCTCAGGGGAAAATGTCTCAGAGCCTTGGGCTAGTGCGTAGGCTTTGAGTACAGTGGACTTTCCCGCATTGTTTCTGCCGACAAGGCAAACAACATTGTCTAGTTCAACAGTAATCCCCTCATTGCCAATGCAGCCTATGTTTCTAACTATCAGGCGTATCAATTTGGATGCGTTTTGCATGAGGCTTCCTTATTGAGGGCTCAATTAAGTATATGTATGTAAGCGAAGCTGGCAGAAAGGCGAAATAGTCACGCGATTCATCTGCATTTTGGAAATTGGCTACAGCCAAGAAAAGCTTTACTAGTACGCCTGTTCATGCGCTGTACCTGAGCACTACCACAACGCGGGCACCTGGGTTGCACGGCAGCGATGGAGGGCGTGACAATCAACAACCGATCGACACGCAACAAAGCCATATTCGGATCGAATGCGCCCTGCTGTACCGCACGAATCATTTGTATAAGCTGCGCGCCACCGATCAGCTCAATCGGCTTGCCACGCGCATACCGTTCCGCATCGTTCGTAAATCTGCCAACACAAACGATCTTCACCGCATCGGCTTGGTGATGCGCCAGCAATCCATACATCTCGCGTACGACGCTCACGCTGACCTGCTGCCGTTTCCACTGTTTGCACTGCACTAGCGTGCGGCGGTCGTCCTTACGCAGGATCAGGTCGATGCCGCCGTCGGCGCCGCCGAGGCCGGTCTCTTCGACGGAGTAGCCTTGGCGGCGGAAGGCTTCGCCGACCAGGAGTTCGAACTGGCGCCAGCCGCCGGCGGCCAGGCTTTCCAGGGTGGTGCGGGTGTCCAGCAGGCGGCGGCGATGCCGCGCTTTGAGGAATGAGGCCAGCGCCGCCATCCAGCAGAGCAGCAGCAGGATCCACGCCAGGGGCGCGAATGCGCCTTCCGCTTGCTGGGCGATGGCCTGCGACAGCGCGCCGTCGTGGCGGGAGAACCACCAGGGGATGCCGTCGCGCACGGCGAGGAAGCCGGCGATGCCGGCCATGATTCCCACTGGCCACGGCAATGCCGCCAGCGCGTCGAATCCGGTTTTTCCCTGTCTGCGTCCCATGCGACCCCCCGTCCCCGGATCGACCATAGACCTGTGTGCTGCAGATGTCTGTACTGTTAACTGTGTCGTCTACAAAGCGAGACGCGAATCGCATTTACGGCTGGGTGGTGCGTCGCGATCGGTAGCCGGATCGCCTGTGCCGATCGGCGAAGCGACGTGTGCGGCAGCGTTCTCGGACGCGCCTGTCCGCCGCGCGTCGCCGCCTTCCGTGGCGCCGAGACGCCCATGCTAGCGTCGCGCTGCCGAGCGCCCGGCGCAGCGTTGGACAGGGAATGAGCAGCGAGCGGACGCGCGGCCAACTGGCGTCACCACGCACCACGCCAATCGTCCGCCTGGCCTGGTGGGTGCTCTGGCTCGCCCTGGCACTGTTCGCCGTGGAGTTCGTGCATTCGGTCTATCTGAAATAAGCTTCGCTGCAGTCGCCGGCCTATGCGATGTTCCTGACCCGCCGCGGCTGGTTGTGGTGCCATCTCGGTGGCGGGGCGGTTGGCCTGTTGCTGGGGGCGCTGCAGTTCGCGACGCAGAGTAAAAAAATGGACTCTGACCCCTGTTTCGCCTGTTTCGCCTGTTTCGCCTGTTTCGGCAGATCCCCTGGGCATTGGCCATCGCCTTGCTGATCGTCGCGTGCGTCCGCGGCTTCCAGCGGCACTACCTGAATCCATTCCACCAGCCCGTGTGGCGCGTGGCGCCGGTATTGCTGCTAGTGTGCTTCGTCGCGCTCACCCCGCGGGTGATCGAGATTCCCCTGGCGGCAGCAATAGGGTATTGGCTGCTGGATGCGGCGTGGCAGATGGTTCGGCAGCGCAGGCGAATCCAGTGAGTGCTGGAGTCACGCGGCATATGGACAGTCAACGCTTGCCCTCTATCCGCTGTATATCAAGTCTGAGAGACTTTTGAAGTGCTTCGCTGCCGATCAAGCTGTCTAGATCTCTCGCGACGCCAGCCTCGACTTCTGCGGCTCGCAAACTCGGCAACGCTACCGTCGCCCGTTTTCCCATCGCGCCAAGAATCCGTGCCGCCCTGAAGAGCTTTGGGTAGTCGCTCTTCAGCAGTTCCGCGATGTCCAATATCGCGCGCTCATCGATCTTGGTCGACAAATCGGTTTCGTCCATCTCATAAATTACTCCGAAGTAATAGTCCAGCCTATCGATGCACGACCTGTCTAAACTGCCAGTTTTCTCGCAAAAATCCGCAGAATCGGACAATAGGCGCGAGAAATCGGGACGGTCGCTTCTTTCGGAGGCGCCAGCGATCCCCGAAACGAGCAAGGCAAGCAGGGCGAGATGGACTTTCGTTGCCTTCATGGCTAGCTCAAGAAAAAGTGTAGTGGGCATGCTAGCGTTTTCATCCCCAGAGCGGGCTGGCCGAGGGAGCCGGGCATGCGGGCCGATCCGATACGCGAGGGTGTCGAACTGCGCCGACGCAGGCCTGCAACGCGCGTGGCATGGGCATTGTTGTGGCTGGCGCTGGCCGCGGTTTCGGCCGAGTTCGTCCGCCATGTGTACTTGAAGTATGCGGCGCTAGATTCACCTGCATACGCCATGTTCCTGACCCGCCGCGGCTGGCTGTGGTGCCATCTCGGTGGCGGGGCGGTTGGCCTGTTGCTGGGGGCGCTGCAGTTCGTGACGCAGCGGTGGCGGCGTTGGCCGCGGCTGCATCGTTGGGTGGGGCGGGTGTATTTCGCCGGGATGGTGGTTGCGATGGTCGGGGCAGTCGGGCTGATCGCGACCTCGCCGGCGCCGCCTGCGATCCTGGTGGCGTTCGCGGCCACGGCGCTGGCGTGGCTGGTGACCGGGTCGGTCGGACTGGTGGCGATCTGGCGTGGGCAGGTGCTGCGGCACCAGCGCTGGATGGTCCGCGCCTATCTGGCGACGCTGGCGCCGGTGGTGTTCCGGGGGGCGTTGCCGTCGGCGATCGGCCTGGGCCTGACGCCGTCGCCGGGCTTGATCGCGCTACTGCTGTGGGCGAGTTGGGTGGTGCCGTTGTCGGTGTATGGGGTGGGCCGTGCGGTCGCCGATGCGCGGGGACGGCGCAAGCACCTGGCGATGCTGCCGCGTGGCGCCGGCGTCGGCGCGGGGTGATGGTCGGGCCTGTGGGATCGTGTGCTGGCCGGTGATTGCTGCGGCCGCTGCCGGTACCGCCACGCCGATCTGCCGTCATCCAATCCTGAGTCAGGTGTGCCAGCGCTCGCGCCCGCGCTGTCGCGCAGCTACGCACAACGCACGGTCATCGTCGTCGCCAGCATCGGCGCCTGCATCAGGAAAAACACTGCCACACCTGCGCCCAGGCGTGGCAGCCAGCGGGACGGACGATCGCAGGCGCCGGGGGAGGAGTGCGCCTGCGTTGTCGCCCGCCGCGACCTCAGCGGAGCTTGTCGAACAGTTGCTGGCGCACGGCGATGGTGCAGGCGTCTTCGGTGAACAGGTGTTCCAGCGCGCTGTTGTCGCTGGGCTTGCCGGTGCCCACGTCGAGCACGGTCGCCTGGTTGCTGCCGCGGGCCTTGAACGCGGTGACGGCGGTGGTGGCGTTCTTCAGCGGCACGGTGGCGTCGTTATCGGAGCCGCACAGCAGGGTCGGGGTGCGCGGCGCCCAGTCGAGCAGGTCGTTGCGCTCCAGGTCGCGCAGGAACGGGTCGTTGGCGTTGCTGGCGAAGTCCTTGTAGAAGCCGGGCTGGAAGTACTGGCGGATCTTGTCCACGCCCGGCAGGGTGTCGCCGAGCACCAGGTCGGTCAGGCTCTGGTTGCCGGGAAACAGCTTCTCCACTTTCTTCGCCCACGGATCCTGGAACACCTGCGACGGGTCGAGGTAGAGGTTCTTGTAGGTGTGCTGCATGCCGACGATGGCGTAGCTTGCCAGGACGATGCCGAAGGTGTTCTCGCCCACCGCATTGCGGCCGCTCCAGCTGTCGCGGAAGGTCTGGCTGAGCGCATATGGGCCGGAGATCGGCGCGCTGGCGACCAGGTTGAACTCGTTGGACAGGTGCGCTTCGATCTCGCGCTGGGTGGCCATGGCGGCATGCCCGCCCTGCGAGAAGCCGGTCAGCATGACCTTGCCCGACAGCGGGGTGTTGAGCCGTTGCAGCACCTGGCGCGCGGCGCGCATCGCATCGATGGTGGAGCTGGCCTCGGACGCGGCGTGCAGGTAGGGGTGGAACGCGTAGGTGGACTGGCCGATGCCGAGGTAGTCGCTGCTCACCACCACGTAGCCCTGGGTGGCGAGGTGGGTGACCATGGTGTCGTCGCCCTTGGCGTCGCGGATCTCCTTGGCCTGCTCGGCGCGGCGCTGCGACTCGGTGCCCTGGCTGTAGCTCACCAGCGGGAACGGACCGGGGCACTGGCTGCCGCCCGGCACCAGCAGCGCCGCCGACGCCGTGGTGGGTTCGCCATCGACGCCGATGGTGGCGTAGGTGAACTCGGCTACGCGCACGTCGCACTTGGCCTGGTCGGGGGATTGGTCGTTGGCCAGCAGTGTGGCGATCGCCTGGCGGGTGTAGCTGGTCAGGACATTGCTCTTGAGCACGGTGCCGCGCGTCGGTGCCGCCGTGGCGGCGATGGGCAACAACGCGCCCGCGATGCCGATGAGGGAGAGTGCGCGCAGCGCCAGCCGATTCCGCTGTGTGGCCATGGAAACATCCTCGTGTCGAATCCCGGTCGCCCGGGGGGTGGGGGAGGGCGCAAACGCTACTATGTCGTCCGCATTATTTTTGCGACACGAAGAGATAATATTTAGCTGCGGTATTGATTCGCATCGCACCTGACGGAATTTCACGACACATCGCATTGGAAAATGCCGAGATCCATCGATGCTGCGGCGTGCGCTGCGCCACAGTGGCGACGAGGAAAGGATGAAAGATCCGCATGGTTCTGCGCGAATCCAGCCGAATTCCGCTGCTTCGGCTGGCTGCGTGCACGTCATGGGAATTTGTCTACGCTTCTGAAGCGGACTTTTCAGAAGTAAATAATCTTGATTTTAAGATAATCGGAGGGTGGCGATAGATAATCGCGCCCGATGATCCGAATCTTGTCCGCCGCCACGAAACGCGTGGGTGGCACAAGGACAGGAGCAGGACAGCGTCGACGTCGTGCGCGTCACGGCGTGTCTTGTCTATCGCCGTGCGCGGTCGCGATGGAACTCGCACCGCGGCATAAAAAAGCCGGCGGACCTTGCGGGCCGCCGGCTGCGATCGACGTTGCTGGCCCGTGCGCGGGCCAGCGGAATGGGGTCAGCGCACCTGGTACAGCACGGTGGCGCCGGGCTTGGGTTCGAACGCGGGGACGGTCTGCTGTTTCAGCGGCGTGCCCTTGGCGTCCCACACCAGGGTGTCTGACGGGTATTCGTCCTTGCGGGTCATCGCATCGATCTGCTTGACGATCACGCTCGCGCCGGCGGGAACCTCGGGGTTCCAGGCGAACACGCCGAGCCTGCCGTAGAACACGGCCGGGGCGGTGGCGTCCAGGCGCCGATCGGGGCACATCACCAGGCCGCGGTCGAGCATCACCCGCAGCGCGCCCACCGGCACGGCCTTCACCGCCGGCGATGTGCGGTCGGTGCTGTGGCCCGGGCAGACGTTGGCCGAGCGGGTCAGCATGTCCTCGACCACCTGCCGGTCGGGCTGGGCCAGCGCGGGCAGCGCGACGGCGGCGAGGGCGAGCGTTGCGAGAGGGAATTTCCAGGGCATGTCGAGACTCCTTCAATGGAGGAAAGACGCCGGGTTTTGCGGGACCTGCAAAGCAGGGGACAGGCGGCCGCGGCGGCGCGGGCCGACTCTAGCAACGGGGCCGGCGGCGAATGCAAAGCGGGCGTGAGGGCGCCGGGTGGGCAGCCGCTTCGGGCGTCGGGCGCTGCGCCGCGTTCGCTCCGTGTCGCCGCAGGGTCGCGGATGGAACCGCTCCGACCGTAGCGGCGCCGCTCGCTGTGTTGTCCAGCGTGCCGCCAGCGCGGAAAGCGGGCAATCGCGTGGGAAGGGATTCAGTCCGATCGCAATGGAACCCCGCATGTGCCGATGGCTCCACTCGTCGCGGCTGAAGCCGCTCCCACAGGTGCGGCGACCGCCTCGCTGGAGGATCATGGTGGGAGGGACTTCAGTCCCCACGCATTGCGCCATCCGACAGCACGCCATTCGACGCGTCGCGGCTGCATGACAGTTGACTCCCTCAGGTGCGGCGCCCGCCTCGTCGGAGGATCACGCTGGGAGGGACTTCAGTCCCGACTGCAGGGATGTCGGATCGGCCGACGGCTTCGCTCGTCGAGGTTGAAGCCGTTCCGCAGGGATGAAGCCTGCGTCTCCAACGAAAGCTGACCACCGCGCTGAAGGTTGGCCGCTCCCTGTGGGAGGGACTTCAGCCCCGACTGCAAGGATGTCGGATCGGCCGACGGCTTCGCTCGTCGCGGCTGAAGCCGTTCCGCAGGGATGAAGCCTGCGTCTCCAACGAATGCTGACCACCGCGCTGAAGGCTGGCCGCTCCCTGTGGGAGGGACTTCAGTCCCGACTGCAAGGATGTCGGATCGGCCGACGGCTTCGCTCGTCGCGGCTGAAGCCGTTCCGCAGGGATGAAGCCTGCGTCTCCAACGAATGCTGACCACCGCGCTGAAGGCTGGCCGCTCCTTGTGGGAGGGACTTCAGTCCCGACGACGGGCGGTCTCACCCGACCCTGGGCTTCCCTCGCCGCGCCTGATCCCACCAAAGGGGACGCGAACCGCTCCCACGACCCGGGGAGGCGCCTTTTCCCGAGGAGGCCCCCCCACACCCCCTGCCTGCGCACCGCCCGCCTCCCACCCGCCTTCCCGCCGCCTCCCCGTTGCAACCGCCCCCGCCCGGCCTGGCCCTACGC
>NZ_NMPP01000028.1:0-32347 GCF_009192885.1 Xanthomonas sp. LMG 12462
GCCGTGCGTGTCGGCGTACCCTCACCCCAACCCCTCTCCCGGTGGGAGAGGGGCTTCAATCGCTTCTTGACGCCGCTCCAGGCCAGACCGGAGCGCGAGCCGGCCCATCCCTGTGGGAGCGGCTTCAGCCCCGACGCCGCATCGCCTCAGCCAACGGCAAGTCCCACCTGCATTGCCTGCGCCAGCGCCCAGGGCTGCGCGCGCGCCTGCCCCACGAGGACGCTGCTGGCGACAGTGGCAGGCCGTGCCCGGCGCAATCGCGCGCGCCGGACATGCCGTGCAGGATGAGGACGATCGCATCCGCCGACGCGCGCGGCGCCGGCCCGTGCCGCTCAGGCGGCAGCGCTGGCCACGACCAGCAGACCGCCGGCGATCGCCGCCCAGTCCAGCGGCGTGCGCGAGCGCAGGCTCTGCAGCGAGGGGCGGGCGGTCGGCGTCGGCCGCAGGCCGGCCTTCAGCGCCATCAGCGCCAGGCCAGCGGCGCTGAGCGCCCAATGCCATTCGCTGGCGCCGCCGCGCAGGAAATAGGCCAGATGCAGCACACACAGACAGGCCAGCACGCCGGCCAGCACGACGTCACGCGAGACCAGGCCCGGGCGGGCGGTCAGGACAGCACGGTTCATCAGCATGTTTCCCCCGAAACGGTCAGCGCCATCCCCGGCGCACAGTGCGACTGCGACCAGGATCATATTTCGGGCCTGCGCGGCCGCCAAGCGGCAGTGCACAAATTCTTCACATTACTGTCAGGCCTTGCTGGTAAGCGAAGCAAGGTGCGTGCCGGCGTGTGCCCAAGCCCTCCCGGCGCCCTCTGCGGCGGCAGCGGTGTCGCTCAGTCGGCCAGTGCGGCCTGCTCGGCCAGCAACCACTCGCGCAAGCGTCGGGCGGCGTCGCTTTCCGCGCGCGAGCGCAGCCGGGTCAGCCAGTAGCGGCCCAGGTCGATGCGGGTGCTGAACGGACAGACCAGCCGCCCGGCATCCAGGTCCTGGGCGAACAGCCGCAGCGGCAGCAAGGCCACGCCGTGGCCGGCCGCGGCGATGCTGGCCAGGGTCAGCGAGGCATCGCAGATCGGGCCGCCGGCCTGCACCTCGGGCGCGCCGGCGGCCTGCAGCCAGCGCGGCCATTCGTCCAGCCGATAGGAACGCAGCAGCGTGGTCCTGGCGAGGTCCGCAGACGTGCGCAGCAGCGGCGCCAGTGCCGGCGCGCACACCGGCGCGAACGGCGCGTCCAGGATCGGCGTGGCGTGCTGCCCCTGCCAGTCGCCATCGCCGAAACGGATCGCCAGGTCCAGGCCTTCGCCGGCCAGGTCGACGCGGTTGTTGTGGGTGTACACGCGCAGTTCGATGTCCGGGTGCGCGGCGTGGAAGGCGTCCAGCCGCGGCAGCAGCCAACCCACCGCGAAAGTGCCGACCACGCCCACGCTCAGCGTCTCGCGATAGCGGCCGCCGGCGAAGCGCTGCAGCGTCCCGGCGATGCGGTCGAAGGCCTCGGTCAGCACCGGATGCAGGCGCAGGCCTTCGTCGGTCAGGGCGACGCCGCGCGGCAGGCGTTGGAACAGCACCACACCCAGGCGCGCCTCCAACTGTTTGATCTGATGGCTCAGCGCGGCCTGGGTCACGCACAGCTCGGCGGCGGCACGGGTCAGGTTCTGGTGCCGCGCCGCGGCCTCGAAGGCACGCAGGGCGTTCAACGGCAGATGCGGACGGATCATCGCAAGGTATCAATTCGGCTCATGGGTGCGATTGAATAACCTCGCTGGTGGGGGTGGGTCAATGCGGCCATCATCCTGGCTCCCGACGGAGGTGGACGATGCTGACGAGACGACGGTTCCTGCAGAGTGTGGGAATGGGCGCGAGCCTGCTGGTCGTGGCTGGTGCACAGGCAAAAAACGCGAAAAACCCGACGCCTACGCTACCGCAGCGGCTGGCCGAGATCGAGCGTCGCAGTGGCGGTCGGCTCGGCGTGAGCCTGCTCGACGGCGGCGGCGCAACGCTCGGCGGACAGCGCCAGGACGAGCGCTTCCCGCTGTGCAGTACCTTCAAATTTCTATTGGCAGGGGCGGTGCTGCAGCGGGTCGACCGCGGCGAACTGGCCCTGGAGCGGCGCGTGCCGGTGCGCAAGGCGGATCTGCTGGCGAATGCGCCGGTGTCCGAGCGTCATGTCGGCGCCACCCTCAACGTGGTCGAACTGTGCCGCGCGGCGATGATCTACAGCGACAACACTGCGGCCAACCTGCTGCTGCCGCTGGTCGGCGACCCGCCCGGGGTGACCCGCTTCCTGCGCGCGCTGGGCGATACGCAGACCCAACTGGACCGCAACGAGCCGGGCATGAACGAGTTCGTCGCCGGCGATCCGCGCGACACCACCACGCCGGCGGCGATGGCGGCGACGATGCGTGCCTTGTTGCTCGGCGACGTACTGCAGCCGGTGTCGCGACAGCGCCTGATTGCTTGGATGCGCGACAACCGTACCGGCAACGACTGCCTGCGCGCCGGCTTGCCGGCGGGCTGGCGGATCGGCGACAAGACCGGCAGCAACGGCACCGATACCCGCAACGACATCGCCATCGTCTGGGCGCCGGGGCGGGCCACGCCGCTGCTGCTCACCGCCTATCTCAACGGCGCCACGGTCGACAGCGCCGCGCGCGATGCGACGCTGAAAGCGGTGGCGCAGGCGGTCGTGGCTTCGCTGCCTGCGCAGACGCGGCGTACCGGTTAGGCGGCGTTGCGCGCGTTGCATCGACTGCGTTCGCCGCAATCGCGCCGGATGCAGGTCGATCTCCCGTAGGCGCGGCTTCGGCCGCGACAGGTTTTATCGCGAAGGTCCGTCGCGGCTGATCCCACGAGCGGGAGCCGCAGCCATGCGTACGAGACGCTGCTCGCGATCATCGGCGACGCCACGTGTCGATGCCGCGCGCGATCGCCCGCGTTGTACCAACGGCCACGGCCACCGCGGCCGTGCTCACTGATCGTGCGGTCCCTTTCATTCCCAACCCTGTTCGGAGCGTCCCATGCGTCGATTCGTGTGCTGTTCGTTGGCCATTGCCCTCGGTCTGTCTGCCCACGCCGCGCAGGCGCGGGTCTGGGAACCCGCACCGGGTCACGTGCAGGTGCCGATCTGGCCTGGCGCGGTGCCGGATGCGCTGCCGCATCCGAAGCCGGAAACGGCTGGGCCCGGGGCCAGGATCGACAACGTCAGCCGGCCGACCATGACCGTGTACCCGGCGCAGGGCCACAACACCGGCGCCGCGGTGGTGGTGTTTCCCGGCGGCGGCTACCAGATGCTGGCGATGGACCTGGAGGGCACGGAGATCTGCGACTGGCTAGTCTCGCGCGGCATCACCTGCGTGCTGTTGAAATACCGCGTGCCGAACTCCGGGCCGACCTGGGTCAACGACCGGCGCTACTACCCCAAGGTGCAGACCGCGCTGCAGGACGCGCAGCGCACGCTGGGCCTGGTGCGCCAGCAGGCCGCCACCTGGGGCGTGGACCCGCACAAGATCGGGGTGATGGGCTTTTCCGCCGGCGGCCACCTGGTCGCCGCGACCAGTACGCATTTCGCCAAGCGCACCTATCCGCTGGTGGATGCCGCCGATCGCGTGAGCTGCCGCCCGGATTTTGCCATCGCCGTGTATCCCGGCCATCTGTGGGTGCACGAGGACGAGGACGCCGACACCCGCGATTTCACCGATCTGGCCCTGCGTCCGGACATCCGCGTCGCCGCCGACACCCCGCCGACCTTCCTGCTGCAGGCGCAGGACGACTATGTGGACGGCATCTCGCAGGTGCTGGCGTACTACGTCGCACTCAACCATGCCGACGTGCCGACGGAAATGCACATCTATGCCCAGGGCGGCCACGCCTTCGGCCTGCGCGCGAAGAACCTGCCGATCGCACAGTGGCCGCAGCTGGTGGAGACCTGGCTGCGGACGATCGGGGTGCTTGAGGGCCGGGATTAGGGATTCGGGATTCGGGATTCGGGATTGGCAAGAGCGTGTCAGTGCGCGGATTGCGCTTTCACGAATCCCCAATCCCAAATCCCGGACGTTGTCACGAATCCCCAATCCCGATTCCCGAATCCCGCCCGCCTCCGGCGGGCTCCTGATACAGCCGCGCCGCCCCGCCCATCGCCGGGTCGCTGATGCCGGGCTTGCCGGTTTCCACGCGGCCGGCCAGGCGCTGACGGGCGTTGTCCTGGACCA
Organism: Xanthomonas sp. LMG 12462; assembly: GCF_009192885.1. Classification (NCBI taxonomy): domain Bacteria; kingdom Pseudomonadati; phylum Pseudomonadota; class Gammaproteobacteria; order Lysobacterales; family Lysobacteraceae; genus Xanthomonas; species Xanthomonas sp. LMG 12462. Next base: position 4,199 of record NZ_NMPP01000028.1, read on the forward strand.
GCCACAGGTCGTACCAGCCGCCGCTCGGCTTGGCATTCCAGCGAATGCGCTGCTCGGTGCCGGGCGCCAGCGTCACCCGTTGGCGCGGTTGTGCCTGGGCGTAGGCGGCCGGTTCCAGGGACACCTCGAGTGGCGCGGCACCCGGATTGCGCAGGACCAGGCACAGTGCCTGCGCGTCGGTCGGCTCCTGGACGATCTCGGCCTGCAGCAGCGGGGCGCTGAGGTCGCCGCGGTAGTGGCGGTGGAAGCCGTTGGGGCCGAGCAGCCACAGGTCGTAGCTGCCGTCGTAGGTGGTCCAGGTGCCGTCCAGGGTCGCGCCAGCGCCCACCGTGTAGCGGCGTGGGATCGCGTCTAGGAGGTAGCGGTCGTAGACGTGCAGCACCGCCGCTGCGCCTGTGTTGGTCATGCGCAACTGCACCTCGCCGCGCTCCGGCACGTGCTGCAACTGCACCGTCGGCCGATACGGCAAGGCACGTGCGCGGCGCACGCCGAACGCCTGGCGCGGTGCCTGCAACTGCGCCGGCAGCGGTGGCACTGCGTGGTCGTGCAACGCCGCGGCGCGCGCGGCCGCCTCGCGCACGTCCGGCAGCTCGGCGACGAACGGACGGGTGTCGGCCTGGCGGAAATCGAAGGCGTTCAGCAGGTCGCCGCAGACCGCGCGACGCCAAGGGGTCAGGCCGGCGGCGGCGACACCGAAGCGGCGCTCCAGCAGGCGCAGCACCGAGGTGTGGTCGTAGACCTGCGAATCGACCCAGCCACCGCGGCTCCACGGCGAGATCACGTACAGCGGTACGCGCGGGCCGAGGCCGTAGGGACGCCCGCGCAGCTCCGGCGGATCGGCCTTGGCGTCGCCCGGCGCAGGATGCAGGTGGTATTCGCCGTCGGTGGCGACGCTGGAAGCGCCGGCCCAGCCGCCGGCCGCGGACGGGTCGGGCGAGGGCGGGGCCGGTGGCGGCACGTGATCGAAGAAGCCGTCGTTCTCATCGAACATCAGCAGCAGCGCGGTGCGTGCCCACACCTTGGGATCAGCGGTCAGCGCATCGAGCACGCGCGCGGTGTAGGCCGCGCCCTGCGCCGGGCTGGACGGATCGGGATGCTCGCTGCCGGCGGCGTCGGCGATGATGAAGCTCACCGACGGCAGCCGCGCAGCCAGCACGTCCTCGCGCAACTGCGCCAGGCTGCGGCTGGAGACGCCGCGTGCGCGCAGTTGCGGATCGTGCCCGGGCGCACCGCGCCAGGCCGCGCGGAACGGCGCGAAGCCGGCCAGCGGGTTGTCGGTGAAGTTGTCGGCCATGTCCTGGTAGATCTGCCAGGACACGCCGGCCTGCTGCAGCGCCTCGACGTAGCTGGGCCAGCGGTAGTCGTCCGGGTCGCCGCCCAGTTCCGGGAAGTTGTCGTGCGAATTGGCGATCGCCGGGCCGCCGGCGCGCGCATGCGGATCGTTCTGGCCGGTCCACAGGAACACGCGGTTGGGATTGGTGCCGGCCTGGATCGCGCAGTGGTACGCGTCGCAGAGGGTGAAGGCGTCGGCGAGGGCGAACTGGAACGGCAGGTCGTCGCGTTCGTAGTGGGCCAGCGCGTGGTCGCGTTTGGCTGCCGGCCACTGGCCCATGCGGCCGTGGTCCCAGGCCTGCTGCGCGTTCGGCCAGGTATGCGGGGTGCCCTGCACGCGCATGGTGGCGAAGTCGCGTGCGGTGCGCAGCGGGAACGGCGCGAGCTGGCGGCTGCCGTCGGCGCTGGGCTGCAGCCAGACCGTGCGCGGTGCGGTGTCGGCCAGCGGCGGGGCGGGGATCGGGAAACGGTCGCCGAAGCCGCGCACGCCGGGAAGGCTGCCGAAGTAATGATCGAAGGCGCGGTTCTCCTGCATCAGGATCACCACGTGCTGCAGGTCGTCGAGGGTGCCGCTGCGCACGTCCGGGGCGATCGCGGCGGCGCGGGCGATGCTCGGCGGCAACAGCGCGGCGGCGCTGGCGGTGAGGCCGGCGCGGAGCAGCCGGCGGCGGGTCAGGTCGGTCATGGCGGTCCCGGGGAACGCAAAGCGGCGGCGGCCGGGATCGGCCGCCGCCGCGAGACTGCCACGGCGCCGGTGACAGGTCGACCATGAGGGCGCTGCGACGCCGCGCTGCTGGCGCTGTTGGCTGTCTTCAGCGGCGTGTCGCGTTTGCTGCGACATGGCCTGTGCAGTGCGGGGGGGGGCTGGGATCGCACGCGGCCTGTGCCATCGCGGTGCGAGCGATTGGCACGCCAGCGCTCCGTGATGGCACAGCACACGGCCGACCCGGCATCATCGCCGCTGCCGCCGCCGGCGGGTCCCACCGGAATCTCCTGCCCGATGAGCCACGAACTGATCTACCTGCTGCTGATCTTCGCCCTGCTGGTGATCCCGCGCGCGCTGCAACGCTTCAAGATGCCGGCGCCGCTGACCTGCCTGCTGTTCGGCATCATCGCGATGCTGGCGATGGGGCCGCGCGCGCACGACCCGGTGGTGACCCTGCTGGCGACGCTCGGCATCTCTTCGCTGTTCCTGTTCGCCGGCCTGGAAGTGGACCCGAAGGCGCTGCGCCGCGGCTTGTGGCCGCTGCTGCTGCACCTGGTGGTGCGTGGCGGCACCCTGTTCGGCGTCGGCTGGCTGGCCTGGCGCTACGCCGGTCTGTCGTGGCAGGCGGCCGGATTGCTGGCGCTGGCCCTGCTGACCCCCTCCACCGGTTTCATCATCGAGTCGCTGGGGCGGCTAGGGCTGGACGAAGAAGAGCGCTTCTGGGTCACCAGCAAGGCCATCGCCGGCGAACTGCTGGCGCTGGCGGCGCTGTTCGTGATCCTGCAGGCCGGCGATCCCTGGCAGATGGGCCTGTCCAGCCTGGCGCTGCTGGCGATGCTGGTCGGCCTGCCGCTGCTGTTCGTGGCCCTGGGGCGCTGGGTGGCGCCGCAGGCGCCGGGGTCGGAGTTTTCGCTGCTGGTGATGGTCGGCCTGATCGCCGCCTACATCACCTATTCGCTGGGGGTGTACTACCTGGTCGGTGCGTTCATCGCCGGGCTGGTGGCGCGGCTGCTGCGCCAGCGCATGCCGCTGCTGGCCTCCGACGAGAACCTGCAGGCGGTGCGCCTGTTCGCCTCGTTCTTCGTGCCGTTCTACTTCTTCAACGCCGGCACCAAGGTGCCGAGCGGGGCACTGAGCCTGCAGGCGCTGGGCCTGGGCCTGGCCATGACCGCCTGCGTGCTGCCGCTGCGCATCGGCATCCTGTGGCTGCAGCGGCGGGTGCTGTTCGGCGAGGGCGCGCGCAGCAGCCTGCGGGTGTCGCTGGCGCTGTCGCCGACGCTGATCTTCACCCTGGTGCTGGCCGGCATCCTGCGCGACCGCTTCGCCATCGCCGACGCGCTGTTCGGCGCGCTGCTGCTGTACGCGGCCCTGACCACGCTGCTGCCGGCGCTGCTGCTGCGCATGCCGTTCGACGTCAGCCCGCTGGAGATGGCGCCGGCCGCGCCGACCGATCCCGCGTCGGCGCAGGCACCGACGGCGCCGGACGAGCCGGTGGCCGAGGCGCCGTTGGCGGACGCACCGACGTCGCCTGCCGGCGCGCCGGAAACGGCGCCGCGGCCCAAGCCCGGGCCGGCGTGATGAGCGGGGACGCTTGAAAGCCAGCGTGCGGCCCCCATACTGGCCGCCTCCGTTGCTCTCGCGTTTTTGCCGCCATGCCGATCTACGCTTTCCAATGTGCCGCATGCGGTCACAGCTTCGACCGCCTGCAGAAACTGTCCGATCCCGATCCGGAGACCTGTCCGTCCTGCGCCGCCCCTGCGGTCAAGCGCCAGCTCACCGCGCCGGCGTTCCGCCTGTCCGGCAGCGGCTGGTACGAGACCGACTTCAAGAAGGACGGCGACAAGAAACGCAACCTGGCCGAGTCGGGGAGTACGGCCAGCAGCGGGGACAGCAAGCCCGCGGCCGCCGCGACGACGTCCGACGCGCCGGCCAAGCCCGCTGCGGCGGCCACGCCTGCCGCCGCGCCTGCCGCGGCCAAGCCTGCGGCGACCTGAGTCCCGCCAGGCCGCGCCAAGCCCGCGGCCTCTCGTAGGAGTGGCTTCAGCCGCGACCGAGCCTTGCCCGGTCGCGGTCGATCCAAAAGAGCAAGAGCCGCTCCCGAAGTCGACCTGTCACGCCATGCATCCGGCCACGCAGCACGCCGCGTGGCCCGTTGCCTTGGCTCAGCGCGCCCCGAAGCGTGCCCGGCAGCCGCCGTTGACCCACACCGTATTGCCTTCGTAGCCCCAGGTGCGGCCTTCCGCGCAGGTGGTGCCGGACAGCTGTTCGATCAGTTCCGGGCGGCCCTGACGGCGGTCCCAGGCGCAGGTGCGCAGGCGCTTGTCGTCGCTGCTGCAGGTCACCGTGTAGCCGCTGTCCAGCGGCGGCCGGCCCGGCCCCCAGCCACCGCCGCCGCGGCCCTGGGCGAACTCGCCGCGACAACCGTCGTCGACCCACACCGCGCCATCGCGCGAGCCCCAGGTGCGGCCCTCGATGCAGCGGGTGTCCGACAGCTGCCGCACCAGCATGGCGTTGCGCCAGCCGGTCGGGCAGATGCGCTGGCGCTGGTCCTGGCTCTCGCAGCGGACGGTGCCGGCCACGCCGCCACTGCCGCCGCCGTCGCCCCAGTTGCCGCCCCAATTGCCGCGACCTTCGACGAAGCGACCACGGCAGCCCTGGTCCACCCACACCACGCCGGGCGCCGAGCCCCAGGTGCGGCCTTCGATGCAGGGCGAATCGGACAGGGTGCCGACCAGTCGCGCAGGCCCGCGAAACGGCGTGGCGCATTGCTGGCGCCGGCGGTCGTTGCTGGAGCAGGCGACGGTGCGGCCGTCGAAGCCCGGTTCCTGCCGCCAGCCGCCGCCGCTGCCGCGCAGCGAGGTGGCGATGTCCTGCTGGATGTTGCCGAAGCCCCAGCCGCGGTCGATCTGGTCCAGGTAGAACTCGAGCTGGTCGTCGGGGATCTGCCGGCCGCGCGACTGGTCGGCGTACTCGCGCTCGATCACCCGGACCCGGCCGGGGACCGACAGTTGCCGCAAGTCCTGCGGCGCGTAGGCGCGGGCGCTCTGGGCCGCGGCCGGGGCGCTGGCCAGGGCCAGCGCGGCGATCACCAGCCAGCCACCAAGGTGCTTCAACATGGGTTCTCTCCTCCCCGTGAATGGTGCGCGGACTATAGCCGCAGGCCAACTTAAGCCAGGATGAGTCATGCGCGATTTGCCCGGGCCGACGCGCCGCCGCAGAATACCGGGCTTGCCGGCGCCTTCTGCGCCGAGCGCCCCCTGTTTGGAGCTAGCGATGCGTACCCACTTCTGCGGCCTGGTCGACGAGACCCTGATCGGCCAAACCGTCACCCTGGCCGGCTGGACCGACGTGGCCCGCAACCTCGGCGGCGTGTGCTTCATCGACCTGCGCGACCACGAAGGCATCGTGCAGGTGATGGTGGAGCCGGAGAACGCGGAGGTGTTCAAGGTCGCCGCCAGCCTCGGCTACGAGGACGTGCTGCAGGTCGAGGGCGTGGTGCGCGCGCGGCATGCGGTCAACGACAAGCTGCGCAGCGGCAAGGTCGAGGTGATCGCCACCGCCATCACCGTGCTCAACAAGGCCGCGCCGCTGCCGTTCCACGCGCACGAGAACCCGGGCGAGGAAACCCGCCTGAAGTACCGGTATCTGGATCTGCGCCGCCCGGAGATGCAGCGCATGCAGCGCACCCGCATCAAGCTGGTGCAGGCGCTGCGCCGCTACCTGGACGAGCGCGGCTTCCAGGACATCGAGACGCCGATCCTGACCAAGGCCACCCCGGAAGGCGCGCGCGACTTCCTGGTGCCGGCGCGCATGCACCCCGGCGAGTTCTACGCGCTGCCGCAGTCGCCGCAGCTGTTCAAGCAGATCCTGATGGTGGCCGGCTTCGACCGCTACTACCAGATCGCGCGCTGCTTCCGCGACGAGGCGCTGCGTGCCGACCGCCAGCTCGAGTTCACCCAGCTCGACATGGAGTTCGCCTTCGTCCGCGAGCGCGACGTGCAGGACTTCGTCGAGGCGATGGTCCGCGCCATCTTCAAGGAGGTGGTCGACGTCGAGCTGGCCGCCGAATTCCCGCGCATGACCTGGGCCGAGGCCATGCGCCGCTACGGCTCGGACAAGCCGGACCTGCGCATCGCCCTGGAACTGACCGACGTCGCCGACCTGGTCAAGGACAGCGACTTCGCGGTGTTCACTGCGGCGGCCGCCGACCCAGACGGCCGCGTCGCCGCGCTGCGCATTCCCGGCGGCGCCAGCCTGTCGCGCAAGCAGATCGACGAGTACGCCGCGCACGCCGCCAAGTACGGCGCCAAGGGCCTGGCCTACGTCAAGATCGCCGACAGCGGCGAGATCAGCTCGCCGATCCAGAAGTTCTTCGGCGAAGCCGCGTTCGCCGCGCTGCTCGCCCACGTCGGTGCCGGCAACGGCGACATCGTGTTCTTCGGCGCCGGCGCCTACGGCAAGGTCTCCGACTTCATGGGCGCGCTGCGCCTGAAGGCCGGCAAGGATTTCAATCTGGTCGCCGACGGCTGGCGTCCGCTGTGGGTCACCGATTTCCCGATGTTCGAGTGGGACGAGGAGGCGCAGCGCTACGTGGCCCTGCATCATCCGTTCACCGCGCCGGCGGTGGACGATATCGCCGAGCTGCGCACGCATGCCAAGACCGCGGTGTCGCGCGGCTACGACATGGTGCTCAACGGCAACGAGATCGGCGGCGGTTCGATCCGTATCCACCGTCCGGACATGCAGAGCGCGGTGTTCGAGCTGCTCGGCATCGGTGCCGAGGAAGCGCGCGCCAAGTTCGGCTTCCTGCTGGATGCGCTGAACTACGGCGCGCCGCCGCACGGCGGCATCGCCTTCGGCATCGACCGCATCGCCGCGCTGATGGCCGGCACCGAGTCGATCCGCGACGTGATCCCGTTCCCCAAGACCACCGGCGCGCAGGACCTGATGACCGACGCGCCGTCGCCGATCGCCGACGCGCAGCTGGCCGAAGTGCACGTGCAGGTGCGCCCGCAGGCGCAGTGATCCCTTTCTTCCAACCGTAGCGCAGGCCGACACATGAGCGAGACCGCATTCAATCTGGAGTGGGAAACCCTCGGCAACGAGGGCGCAGTGGAGGCCATCGTCACCCAGCGCGCGCGCGTGTTCGGCGGCTGGCTGGTGCGCGCCGGCAGCGGCGCCAACGCGCCGCTGGCGTTCGTGCCGGATCCGGAGGGCCGTTGGGACGGCGAGGACTTCGGCGAGGACGACTACGAGTACGAGGAAGACGACGAGGAAGAAGAGGACGAGGAAGAGGAATGTGACGACGAGGACGAAGACGAGGACGACGGCGAAGAGGCCGACGCCGACGCCGCGCACCCGGCGCGCTGAGCCGTGCTGATTCGCCGCGCCACGCCGGACGATGCCGCGGCGGTGACTCGCATCGCCACGGCCACCTTCTGCGAAACCTTCGGGCATCTGTACCCCGCGCAGGACCTGCAGGCCTTCCTCGACGAGGCCTATTCGATCGAGCGCGCGCAGGTGGTGCTGGCGCATCCGGACTACGCGATCTGGCTGGTCGAGCACGACGGCGCGGTGGTCGGGCACGCCGCGGCCGGCCCCTGCGGCCTGCCGCACGCCGAGGTGCGTCCCGGCGATGGCGAACTGAAGCGCCTGTACCTGCTGCGTGCCCACCAGAACGGTGGCTGGGGTGCCCGGCTGTTCGACACCGCCCTGGCCTGGCTGGAGCGCGACGGCCCGCGCACGCTGTGGCTCGGCGTGTGGTCGGAGAACCTGGGCGCGCAGCGTTTCTACGCGCGCTACGGCTTCGAGAAGGTCGGCACCTACGAGTTCCCGGTGGGGCAGGTGCGCGATCTCGAATTCATCCTGCGCCGGCCGCCGCGCGCGGCCTGACGCCTGCCGCCGCACCTCGTCCGGGCATGCCGCGTCGACACAGCGGCAACGAGTGCGCGCTACAGTGCTGGCCTGTCCAGCTTGAGGAGAGCACGCCATGTTCCGACCGTGGATGGGAATCGCCGCCGTCGTGCCGCTGCTGGCCGCGTGCGCGCCACCGGCGTCGCTGCAGCCGGCCAGTGCCGGGCCGACGGTGCAGGGCGATGGCCGCTGCAACGTCGAGGCCGTGGCCTGGGCGGTGGGCCAGGAGGCCACCCAGGCGACCATGAGCCGGGTCTGGAAGGAGAGCGGAGCCGGCGTGGTACGGCCGATCGCGCCGGGCCAGGCGGTGACCCGCGACCTGCGCCTGGATCGGCTCAACGTGTTCCTGGATGGCAGCAATCACATCGTCCGTACCACCTGCGGCTGAGTCGCCGATGGCCGCCGCGCCCCAGGTGCTGTTGCTGCATGGCATCTGGAACGCGCGGCCGTGGCTGCTGCCGCTGGCGCTGCGCCTGCGCCGCGAGGGCTGGCGCGTCGCCAGCTTCGGCTATTCGACCGCGTTCGGCGGCGCCGAGGCCGCGCTCCCACGGCTGCACGCCCGCATCGAACGTATGGCAACCACCGGTCCGGTGGCGCTGGTCGGGCATAGCCTCGGCGGCCTGATCGCCTTGCAGGCCTTGCGGGAGGTGCCCTCGCTGCCGGTGACCCGGGTGGTGTGCCTGGGCAGCCCGCTGGCCGGCAGTGCCGCCGCGCGCGCCCTGGCGCAACGGCGGCTCGGACTGGCGCTGGGCCGCAGCGCGGCGCTGTTGCAGCAGGGCGTGGCGCGCTGGGACGGGCCGGCCGAGGTCGGCGTGGTCGCCGGCACCGTGGCGCGCGGGCTGGGCGCACGCTTTGTCGCGCTGGGGCCGGAGTCCGACGGCAGCGTAGCCCTGGCCGAGACCCGCGTGCCCGGCCTGGGCGATCACTGCCGGGTGCGCGCCAGCCACAGCGGCCTGCTGTTCTCGGCGCAGGCCGCGCGGCAGACCGCCGCCTTCCTGCGCGACGGCCGCTTCGCCGCCTGAGCCGGTCGCCAGACATCGAGCGTCCGGCGGCGGCGGTGGCCGGCGCCGCGTCGCGGTGTCCGCCGGTCCGCCTTGGCGCCGGCACAGGCGATGCCGCCGCTCAGGGCGTCACGAAGGTCTTCAACCAGTCCAGCGTGGGGTTGAGCGCCCAGGCGGCGGTGCCGCTGCGGTAGTTGCCGTCGACCAGCACGCCCGTGCACTGGGTGCCTGGATAGCCGCCGAAGCCCATGAAGCAGTGGTCGGCGTAGAGGTCCTGCACCTCCCGGTCCTTGACGACGTACCAGCCGCTGCCGTTGCTGCGGAAGCACGACTGCTGCCCGTCGCAGCGCAGCCCGGTGACCAGTTGCGCCTGGGTGCGGGCGACGTTCTCGGTGCCGCCGACGAACATGTCGCGCTCGCCGTTGATGATGCGCAGGCGATCGGACGGCAGGCTATGGTTGCCGTCGGCGATACAGGAGGCCAGGTTGTAGTAGGCGGTGTAGGTCGTACCGGTGCCCTGGCCGAACGAGGCGGCGACCCGGGGATCGTAGTCGTGCGCCAGCACCGAGATGATCGAGCCCTGGCTGAGCCCGCCGGTCACCACGCCCTTGGAGCAATCGGCCTTGTCGCGGGCGCAGAGCTGGGCGATGGCGCTGTTGATGTTCTGCGCGTCGAAGATGGCCTTGGCGCGGTTGCCGATGACGCCGCAGCTGCCGAAGCTGGCGTTGTCGTACTCCACCGAGGCCGCCACGAAGCCCTTGGCCGCGGCGGCATTCACCGCGGCCATCGCCCAGTTGCTCTGGTAGTTCTCGCCGGTCCCGCCGATATGCACGTAGACCGGGTACTTGCCCGTCGCGCGGGGTTCCTGGCCGCTGATCGCATAGGTGGTGACGCCGGCGTCGTAGCGACCCCGGAAGGCATCGGTCTGGGCGCTGGCCAGGCCCGGGGCGGCAAGGGCGAGCAGGCCCAGGCAGCGCAGGGCCAGCGACAGGAACGGGGCGGGGGTGGTGCGGGACATGAGGGATCTCCTTTCGGTGCGATGGAAAGCGGGCGCGGCTTGCACGTTCAGCCTCCAGGTGGGGCGTGACAGTTCTGGCAGCGATGTGGCGCGCATGGGTAGACAGTCCGCCAAGGTTCGACCGGCAGCACGGGCCGACGCGCGCTGGAGTGGGCGCCGGCCGCACGCGCGGTCGGTCGTCGGTGCGGCCGGGCCGCGGGATGTGCGCGGCATCAGGTAAAATCCGCGTCTTGTCCTTACAACTGTCCGGAACGCCCCATGGGTAGAGGCCCCTCGATCGAAGCCCGCAAGAACGCATCCGATGCGAAGCGCGGCAAGATTTTCACCAAGATCATCCGCGAGATCGGCGTCGCCGCGCGCGCCGGCGGCGGCGATCCGTCCAACAACCCGCGGCTGCGCGTGGCGATGGACAAGGGGCTGGCCTCCAACATGTCCAAGGACGTGATCGAGCGGGCGATCAAGAAGGCCACCGGCGAACTGGAAGGCGTGGAGTACGAGGAAGTGCGCTACGAGGGCTACGCCCCGGGCGGGGTGGCGGTGATCGTCGACTGCCTGACCGACAACCGCGTGCGTACCGTGGCCGACGTGCGCCATGCCTTCAGCAAGTGCGGCGGCAACATGGGCACCGACGGCTCGGTGGCCTTCATGTTCAAGCGCCTGGGCGTGCTCAGCTTCGCCGCGGGCGCCGACGAGGAGAAGATCACCGAGGCGGCGATCGAGGCCGGCGCCGACGACATCGTGGTCTACCCAGAGGACGGCGCGATCGACGTGCTGACCGCGCCGGAGGCGTTCCAGGCGGTCAAGGACGCCATGGACGCGGCCGGCCTGGCCGCCGACCATGCCGAAATCACCTTCCGCGCCGACAACGACATCGCCGTGGACGGCGACACCGCGGTGCAGGTGCGCAAGCTGCTGGACATGCTGGAAGACCTGGACGACGTGCAGAACGTCTATTCCAACGTCGACCAGGCCGCGCTGAGTGACGGGGGCTGACACCATGACCGCCGGGGCCCGGGGCCCAACACCCGGAACCCGGAAGAACGCCGTGCCGCCGCCGGAGGCATCGCCGACGTCGATGGCTGCCACGGGCATCTCTGCCCGCACGGGCGCTGCTTTCACGATTCCCGATTCCCGATTCCCCAATCCCGGCTCCACCCGCATCCTCGGCATCGACCCCGGCTCGCAGCGCACCGGCGTGGGCATCATCGACGTGGACGCGGCCGGCCGTACCCGGCACGTGCACCACGCGCCGCTGGTACTGCTGGGCGAGGGCGACTTCGCCCTGCGGCTCAAGCGCCTGCTGCACGGGCTGGACGCGCTGATCGAGGAGTACCGGCCGCAGGAAGTGGCGATCGAACGCGTGTTCATGGGCAAGAGCGCCGACGCGGCACTGAAGCTCGGCCATGCCCGCGGCGCGGCGATCTGCGCGGCGGTGCTGCGCGAGTTGCCGGTGCACGAGTACGCCGCCAAGGAGATCAAGCTCGCCGTGGTCGGCAAGGGCGCGGCGGAGAAGCAGCAGGTGCAACACATGGTCGGTCTCATGCTGAGCCTGACCGGCAAACTTCAGGCCGACGCCGCCGACGCACTGGCCGTCGCCATCACCCATGCCCACGTGCGCGCCACCGCGCAGCGCCTGGGCGTCAGCACGCAGCAGGCGTGGAGCAGAAAATGACAAAGGCTGGGAATCGGGAGTCGGGAATCGGGAATCGGAACAGCAGAAGCGGTGAAGCGGCCACCCGCTTTGCCCATTCCCCATTCCCCATTCCCCAATCCCGGCGCCTCGCACGAGGCGCCCAATGATCGGTCGTCTGCGCGGGATCCTGGCCTACAAGCAGCCGCCGTGGCTGGTGATCGACGTGGGTGGGGTGGGGTATGAGCTGGAGGCGCCGATGAGCACCTTCTACGACCTGCCCGACGTCGGCCGCGACGTCATCCTGTTCACCCACTATGCGCAGAAGGAGGACAGCGTGTCGCTGTACGGCTTCCTGCGCGAGGGCGAGCGGCGGCTGTTCCGGGATGTGCAGCGGGTCAGCGGGATCGGCGCGAAGATCGCGCTGGCGGTGCTGTCCGGGGTCAGCGTCGACGAGTTCGCGCGGCTGATCACCGCCGCCGACGTCACCGCGCTGACCCGCATCCCCGGCATCGGCAAGAAGACCGCCGAGCGCATGGTGGTGGAACTGCGCGACCGCGCGGCCGACTTCAGCGGCGGTGCGCCGGTGACCGGACAACTGGGTACCGACGCGGTCTCCGAGGCCACGGTGGCCCTGCAACAGCTCGGCTACAAGCCGGCCGAGGCGGCGAAGATGGCGCGCGACGCCGCCGCCGACGGCGACGAGGTCGCCACGGTGATCCGCAAGGCCCTGCAGGCGGCGCTGCGCTGACCTCGGGTCGGCTCGGCTTCCCGTTCTTTCTTCACGTTCTGGCGCTACTCTTCCCACCATGTCCAGCTCCTCCAGTTCCGCCGCCCGCCCGGGCAGCCACGATCCGCACGCCAAGACGGGCTTTGGGGTGATGCTGACCGCCATCGGCGTGGTCTTCGGCGACATCGGCACCAGTCCGCTGTACACGCTCAAGGAAGCGTTCTCGCCGCACTACGGGCTGACCCCGGACCACGACACCGTGCTGGGCATCCTGTCGCTGGTGTTCTGGGCGCTGATGCTGGTGGTCACGGTCAAGTACGTCACCGTGATCATGCGCGCCGACAACGATGGCGAGGGCGGCATCATGGCGCTGACCGCGCTGGCCCAGCGGACCCTGCCGGGCGGCTCGCGCTCGATGTACGTGGTCGGCATCCTCGGCATCTTCGGCGCCTCGCTGTTCTTCGGCGACGGCGTCATCACCCCGGCCATCTCGGTGCTGTCGGCGGTGGAAGGCCTGGAGGTGGCCGCGCCCAAGCTGGAACCGTTCGTGGTGCCGATCACCCTGCTGGTGCTGGGCATGCTGTTCATGGCCCAGCGCTACGGCACCGAGCGGGTGGGCAAGGCGTTCGGGCCGATCACCCTGGTCTGGTTCGTGGCGCTGGGCGCGATCGGCGTCTACAACATGACGCGCGCGCCGGAAGTGCTGCACGCGCTGAACCCGTGGTGGGGCGTGCGCTTCTTCGCCGAACACAACTGGCACGCGGTGTTCGTGCTCGGTGCGGTGGTGCTGGCGGTGACCGGCGGCGAGGCGCTGTACGCGGACATGGGCCATTTCGGCGCCAAGGCGATCCGCCGCTCGTGGCAGTGCGTGGTGCTGCCGATGCTGACCCTGACCTACCTGGGGCAGGGCGCGCTGGTGCTGCGCGATCCTGCGGCGGTCAGCAACCCGTTCTACGAGGCGGTGCCGGAGTGGGCGCTGTACCCGATGATCGTGCTGGCCACCGCGGCCACGGTGATCGCCTCGCAGGCGCTGATCACCGGCGCCTACTCGGTGGCCAGCCAGGCCATGCAGCTGGGCTACATCCCGCGCATGCACATCCGCCACACCTCGCACTCCACCATCGGCCAGATCTACGTGCCGGCGGTGAACTGGTGCCTGCTGGCGCTGGTGGTGGTGGCGGTGATCGGCTTCGGCGACTCCACCTCGCTGGCCACCGCCTACGGCGTCTCGGTCACCGGCACCATGCTGATCACCACCGTGCTGATGGTCATCTATGCGCGCGCCAACCCGCGCGTGCCGGCGCCGCTGCTGTGGCTGTTCGCGCTGGTGTTCCTGGCCGTGGACTGCGCGTTCTTCTACGCCAACATCATCAAGTTCCTGGACGGCGCCTGGTTCCCGCTGCTGCTGGGCCTGATCCTGTTCACCCTGATGCGCACCTGGCGCCGCGGCCGCAAGCTGCTGCACGACGAGATCCGCAAGGACGGCATCAAGCTCGACACTTTCCTGCCCGGGCTGATGCTGGCACCGCCGGTGCGCGTGCCCGGCACCGCGGTGTTCCTGACCGCCGACCCGATGGTGGTGCCGCACGCGCTGATGCACAACCTCAAGCACAACAAGGTGCTGCACGAGCGCAACGTGTTCCTGACCGTCGAAACCCTGCAGGTGCCGTACGCGGCGGCCGGGCAGCGGCTGAAGATCGACGCGATCGGCGACGAGTTCTACCGGGTCTACGTGCGCTTCGGCTTCATGGAGACCCCGGACGTGCCGCTGGCGCTGATGCGCTCCTGCGACCAGGGCGGGATCTACTTCGACCCCATGGACACCACCTATTTCGCCAGCCGCGAGACCATCGTGGCCAGCGCCAACCGCGGCATGCCGATCTGGCGCGACAAGCTGTTCGCGGTCATGCACCGCAATGCCGCCCCCGCCACCGGCTTTTTCCGCATCCCCGGCAACCGCCTGGTGGAACTGGGCGCGCAGGTGGAGATCTGAGGCCGCGACGGTGTCGCGGCCTTGGGAATGGGGAGGCGGGAATGGGGAACAGGGAAAGGCAACTGCCGCGGCGTCTGGCCTGAAACCAGGCGGCGACCATCAAAGTAAGCGCCAGCCGTGCCGCCAACCGCTACTATTGTCCGCTCGATTCCCCATTCCCGATTCCCCAATCCCGGCTTTCCATGGACCGCATCATCGCCAGCAGCGCCACCCGCGAGGATGACGCGGCCGAGGCCAGCATCCGCCCCAAGCGGCTGGACGACTATCTCGGCCAGCAGCCGGTGCGCGAGCAGCTGTCGATCTACATCGAGGCGGCCAAGGCGCGCGGGGAGGCGATGGATCATGTGCTGATCTTCGGGCCGCCGGGCCTGGGCAAGACCACGCTCAGCCACGTCATCGCCAACGAGCTGGGGGTCAATCTGCGGGTCACCTCCGGCCCGGTGATCGAGAAGGCCGGCGACCTGGCCGCGCTGCTGACCAACCTGCAGCCGCACGACGTGTTGTTCATCGACGAGATCCACCGCCTGTCGCCGGTGGTCGAGGAAGTGCTGTACCCGGCGATGGAAGACTTCCAGATCGACATCATGATCGGCGAGGGCCCGGCCGCGCGCTCGATCAAGATCGACCTGCCGCCGTTCACCCTGATCGGCGCCACCACCCGCGCCGGCCTGCTGACCGCGCCCTTGCGCGACCGCTTCGGCATCGTCCAGCGCCTGGCCTTCTACACCCCGGACGAGCTGGCGCAGATCGTGCGCCGCTCCGCCAGCATCCTCGGCATCGCCTGCAACGCCGACGGCTGCGCCGAGATCGCGCGCCGCGCGCGCGGCACCCCGCGCATCGCCAACCGCCTGCTGCGGCGGGTCCGCGACTTCGCCCAGGTCCGCGCCGGCGGGCAGATCGACCTGGCCGTGGCGCAGGCCGCCACGCAGATGCTCAAGGTCGACGCCGAGGGCTTCGACGAGCTGGACCGGCGCATGCTGCGCACCATCATCGAGTACTTCGACGGCGGCCCGGTCGGCGTCGAGTCGCTGGCCGCCTCGCTCTCGGAGGAGCGCGGCACCCTGGAGGACGTGATCGAGCCTTACCTGATCCAGCAGGGCTACCTGATCCGCACCGCCCGCGGGCGCATGGCCACCAACAAGGCCTATCTGCACTTGGGCTTGCAGCCCAAGCACCGGGAATTGGGAATCGGGAATGGGGAATCGGGGGCGCTGTTCTAGGATGTTCTGGTTACCCAGCTATCGACAGGAGCGCCGCTCTTGACTGCCGATTCCCCATTCCCCGTTCCCGATTCCCGGCTATTCAGTTGGCCGACACGCGTCTACTGGGAAGATACCGACGCCGGTGGCGTGGTCTACCACGCGCGCTACGTGGCCTTCCTGGAGCGGGCGCGCACGGAGTGGTTGCGGGCGCTGGGGTATGGTCAGGAGCGTCTGCGCCTGCAATACGATCTGGTGTTCGCGGTGCGCGCGATGCAGCTCGACTTCCTGCGCCCGGCACGCCTGGACGATTCCCTGCAGGTCGGCGTCGCGCTGTCGCACTGCAAGCGCGCCAGCCTGGTGTTCGCGCAGTCGATCCGCCGCGACGACGGGGAGCTGCTGTTGCGCGCGCAGGTGCGGGTGGCCGCGCTCAGCGCCGGCAGCTTCCGCCCGCGCGGCATGGACGACGCGCTGCACGATGCATTGAAAGTTCTTGAAATCACTGAAGCCGAATTACTGAGGAACGACGGATGATCGCATTGCTCCTGGCCCTGCAGGACACGGTGGTGGAGGCGCTGCCGCAGGACGTGACCCAGACCGCCACCCAGGCCGTCGCCAACACCGCTGCCCACGGCGGCATCAACTACCTGGACCTGATGGTCAAGGCCAGCCTGCCGGTCAAGGTGATCGTGCTGCTGCTGCTGCTCGGCTCGCTGATCAGCTGGGTCATCATCTTCCGCAAGGGCAAGGTGTTCAAGGACGCCAACCGCGAGGCCGACGACTTCGAGAACCGCTTCTGGTCCGGCACCGACCTGAGCAAGCTCTACGCCGGCGCCACCGACCGCAACCGCGTGGTCGGCGGCCTGGAGGCGATCTTCGAGGCCGGTTTCCGCGAGTTCACCCGCCTGCGCGACAAGCGCCGGCTCGATGCGCGCATCCAACTGGAAGGCGCGCAGCGGGCGATGCGCGCGACCTACGCGCGCGAGGTCGACCGCCTGGAGCGCAACCTGGAACTGCTCGCCAACATCGGCTCCACCGCCCCGTACGTGGGCCTGGTCGGCACCGTGTTCGGCATCATGGTGACCATGCACGACATGATCAACAGCGGCCAGCAGGCGGGCATCGCCGCGGTCGCGCCGGGCATCTCCGAAGCGCTGTTCGCCACCGCCATCGGCCTGTTCGTGGCGATCCCGGCGGTGTGGGCCTACAACCGCTTCACCACCCGGGTCGAGCGCCTGGCCGTGCGCTTCGAGACCTTCTCCGAAGAGTTCAGCTCCATCCTGCAGCGCCAGGCCAGCGGCGACTGAGCGTCGCCCGCCTGTCCACGACTCCCAGGATTCCCGCATGACTGCCGCCATTTCCCGCCGCAAGCGCCGCAAGCTCAAGTCCGAGATCAACGTCGTGCCGTACATCGACGTGATGCTGGTGCTGCTGATCATCTTCATGGTCACCGCGCCCTTGCTCAGCCTGAGCGTGGACGTGGACCTGCCCGATTCCACCGCGCGCTCGGTGGAGAGCAAGAAGGATCCGGTGATCGTCACCGTCGATGCCGAAGGCCGTTACACGCTGACTCTGCAGGACGGCAAGCCCGAGAAGATCGCCGCGCCGGAGCTGAAAGCCAAGATCCAGGCTTTTGTCGGCCAGAACAAGGACGTGCCGGTGTTCGTCGCCGCGCCCGGCAGCTCCAACTACCAACTGGTCATGGACACCATGGTCATGCTGCAGCAGGCCGGCGTGCCCAAGGTCGGCCTGATGAGTCAGCCCGGAAACAATGCACGCTGAAGCCGATTCCCGCCCGCCGCAGCAGCGCGGCGACGACAAGGGGCTGATCTTCGGGGTCGCCCTGGCGTTGCTGGTGCACGTGCTGATCGCACTGCTGTTCTTCCTGGCCTGGTGGTGGTCGCCGGTGCGCCAGGTCGAACCCGCCGCCGGTTCGCCGATGGTCGAGGCCTCGCTGGTGGTCTCGGCCGCCGACGTGCGCTCGGCGCAGAAGGCGGTGAAGGACGCGCCCAAGCCCTTGCCCGAGCCGCTTCCCGAACCGGTCAAGGACGTCGCCGAAGAGGACACGGTGCCGCCGCCGCAGCCGCTGCCCACGCCCAAGCCGCAGCAGGCGCCGACCCCGCAGCAGCAGAAGGCGCAGGACTTCGTCCCGGTGCCCGACAAGGTCGACCAGGACCGCGCCACCCGCACCGCGATCTCCCAGGAAAAGGAGAAGCAGGAGCAGGAGGCCAAGCGCCGCCAGGAACAGATCGACCTGACCGAGCAGAAGCGTCAGCAGGAGGCCGAGCAGAAGCAACGCCTGGCCGCGCAGCAGGAAGAGGAGCGGCAGAAGAAGATCGCCGACATCCGCAAGCAGCGCGAGAAGCTGGAGCGCGAGGCCCAACTGGCGCAGCAGAAGCTGCAGCAGATCGCCGACCTGAACGCCAAGAAGGCGTCGGCGGCCGCGGCCACCACGCCGCAGCAGGCGCCGGGCCAGAACGGCACCAATACCGACCTGCAGGCCAAGTACGCCGCCGCGATTCAGCAGGCGGTGCTGAGCCAGTGGGTGCGCCCGGACTCGGTGCCGCTGGGGCAGAAGTGCAAGATCTCGATCACCCAGATCCCAGGTGGCCAGGTCATGCAGGCCAAGGTCAGCCCCGACTGTCCCTATGACGAGGCCGGTCGCCGCTCGATCGAAGCCGCGGTGCTGCGCGCCCAGCCGTTGCCCTACCGTGGCTTCGAGACCGTGTTCGCGCGCAACCTGACCTTCAACTTCACCGCCCAGGACCAATGACCCCGGCGGCTGGCGCCGCATCGCGCGCGCCCGCCATCCACCCGACATGCGATGGGCGATAATGTGCCGCGTCCTGCCATCGGCTTCACATGGCGATGGTTCATGATTGCGAATACGTTCACCCGCGCATTGCTATCTCTTGCGCCTTTCCGATCCTGCTGAGCGACCCATGAAGAAACTGCCGCGCTGGCTTGCCGTTCTCACCGCCCTGTTGCTGCCTCTCGCCGCGTCCGCGCAGGACAAGGGCCTGGAAATCGACATCGTCGGCGGCAATGCCTCGGCGACCCCGATCACCGTCGTGCCGATGCCGTACCAGGGATCGGCGACCCCGCCGAGCACCGACGTCGCCGCGGTGGTTCGCGCCGATCTGGATCGCTCCGGCCAGTTCCGCAACCTGCCCGAGTCGCAGATCGTGGAGCGCCCGACCCGCGGCAGCGAGGTGCAGTTCGCCACCTGGCGTGCGCTGAAGCAGAGCTACCTGGTCGTCGGCCGCGTGATGGACGCCGGCGAAGGCGCCTATCGCGTCGAGTACGAACTGTTCGACGTGGGCAAGGGCGAGCGCATGCTCGGCCTGGCCATGACCGCCCGCGCCAACGCCATGCGCGACGTCGCCCACCAGATGGCCGACGCCATCTACGAGAAGATCACGGGCGTGCGCGGCGCGTTCTGGACCCGCATCGCCTACGTCACCGCCAGCGGCAAGGGCGGGGCGATGCGCTATGCGCTGATGGTCGCCGACTCCGACGGTTACAACCCGCAGACCATCGTCCGCTCGGCCGAGCCGCTGCTGTCGCCGAACTGGAGCCCGGACGGCAAGAAGCTGGCCTACGTGAGCTTCGAGCGCGGCAACTCGTCGATCTACATCCAGGACATCGCCACCGGTGCGCGCCAGCTGGTGTCCAGCTTCCGCGGCATCAACGGCGCCCCGTCGTTCTCGCCGGACGGCAAGAAGCTGGCGCTGGCGCTGTCGCGCAGCGGCAACCCGGAGATCTACGTGATGGACCTGGGCAGCAAGCAGCTGACCCAGCTGACCAACCACTTCGGCATCGACACCGAGCCGACCTGGGCGCCGGACGGCAACAGCATCTACTTCACCTCCGACCGCAGCGGCCGCCCGCAGATCTACCAGGTGCCGGCCACCGGCGGCAGCGCCACCCGCATCACTTTCCAGGGCAACTACAACGCGACCCCGAGCGTGTCCTACGACGGCAACAAGCTGGTCGTGGCCCAGGGCAGCGGCAACACCTACAAGATCGCGATGATGGACCGCAGCCTGGGTTCGCCGCGCTGGAGCACGCTGTCGACCGGTTCGCTGGACGAGTCGCCGAGCTTCGCCCCCAACGCCAGCATGGTGCTGTATGCGGCGCGTGAAGGCGGCCGTGGCGTGCTGTACGCGGTCTCGGCCGATGCCCGCGTGCGGCAGCGCCTGGTGCTCGCCGATGGCGACGTGCGCGAACCGTCCTGGTCGCCGTATCGCACCGCACGTTGACATGTAAGTTTGGTGTTAATATTTCGCTGTTGAACCCCTCATCGGCCCAGGAGCCACAAGGTATCGCCATGAACAAGACCACCCGCGTTCTGCTTGTTTCGCTGTTGTCCGTCGCAGCTCTGGCCGGCTGCGCCAAGAAGGTCAAGGAACAGCCCCAGACCGACACCACCGGCACCACCGGTACCACCGTCCCGACCGGCCCGTCGACCTCCGGTCTGTACGGCCCGGGCGACCTGGACACCGATTCCTGCCTGCGTCAGCGCGTGGTCTACTTCGACCTGGACAAGGACACCGTGAAGCCGGAGTTCCAGGCGATCATGGCCTGCCACGCCAAGTACCTGCGTGACCGTCCGTCCTCGCGCATCACCCTGCAGGGCAACACCGACGAGCGTGGTTCGCGCGAGTACAACATGGGCCTGGGCGAGCGTCGTGCCAACGCCGTGTCCTCGGCGCTGCAGGCCAACGGTGGCTCGGCTGCGCAGCTGACCGTGGTCAGCTACGGCGAAGAGCGTCCGGTCTGCACCGAGTCGAACGAGTCCTGCTGGTCGCAGAACCGTCGCGTCGAGATCGTCTACACGGCGCAGTAAGAAAAGATGCGTATCGGTGTCCTTACATCGATGATCGTCGCGGCGGCCCTCGTGGCCGCCGCGCCGGCTCATGCGCAGCGCGCAAGCCTGGCCGACCGCGTTTCCGCGCTCGAGCAGCAGGCCATGAATACCCAGGCCAACACCGACATCCTGAACCAGCTCAACCAGCTGCGGACGCAGATGCAGTCGATGGAGGCCACGATCGAACAACTGCAGCACAGCAACGACCAGCTCAAGCAGCAGATCAAGGACCAGTACCTGGACCTGGATGGCCGCGTGGGCCGGCTCGAGAATGGTGCAGGGGCAGGGGCGACGCCGCCGTTGCCGCCGGCCAATGGCGCCGCACCGGCTGTTGCGCCGGCCGCGCCCGCAGGCAAGCCGTCCGCCGTCGCCGAGCCGCCGCCGTCGGTGCACGGTGACGCCGGTACCCTGGCCGCCGCGGGTGACGAGCGGGCCGCCTACAATGTCGCCTTCGATGCCCTGAAGGCGGGCAAGTACGCCGACTCGGCGAACCTGTTCCAGAACTTCCTGCAGGCCTACCCGAACGGCGTGTATGCGCCGAACGCGCTGTACTGGCTGGGCGAGAGCTACTACGCCACCAAGAACTTCCAGTTGGCTGAGGCCCAGTTCCAGGACCTGATCGGCCGCTACCCGACCCACGACAAGGCACCCGGTGCGTTGCTCAAGCTGGGTCTGTCCCAGTACGGCGAAGGCCGCGTCCAGGACGCCGAGCAGACCCTGCAGCAGGTCGGCGCGAAGTATCCTGGGTCCGATGCCGCGCGGACCGCGCAGGACCGCCTGCAGTCGATCCGTCTCGGCCAGCAGCTGCGCTGAGCCCCTAACGCTGCCGCCGCCGTCGCGGGAGCATCTTTCTCCCGCCATGGCCGCCGTTCCCAGCTATATCGTCCAAAGCCCGCTGCCCCGCCTCAAGCTGACGGAGATCTTCCTGTCGCTGCAGGGGGAGGCCGAGAGCTCCGGCTGGCCGACCGTGTTCGTGCGTCTCACCGGCTGCCCGCTGCGCTGCAGCTACTGCGACACCGCCTACGCCTTCCATGGCGGGCAGTGGTGGGACATCGACGCGATTCTCGAAGAAGTGGCGCGCCACGGCGTGCGCCACGTCTGCGTCACCGGCGGCGAACCGCTGGCGCAGAAGCGCTGCCTGCAGCTGCTGCAGCGCCTGTGCGACGCCGGCTACGACGTGTCGCTGGAGACCTCCGGCGCGCTGGACATCGCCGAAGTCGACCCGCGGGTGTCGCGGGTGCTCGACATCAAGACCCCGGCGTCGCAGGAAGCGCACCGCAACCGCTGGGAGAACCTGCCGCTGCTGACCGCGCGCGACCAGATCAAGTTCGTCCTGTGCGGCCGCGCCGACTACGAATGGGCGCGCGCCGTGGTCGCCGAACACCGACTGGACACGCGCTGCACCGTCTGGTTCTCGCCGAGCAAGAGCGAACTGACCGCACGCGACCTGGCCGACTGGATCGTCGCCGATCGCCTGCCGGTGCGCTTCCAGATGCAGTTGCATAAGCTGCTGTGGAACGACGAGCCGGGGCGGTAGCTGCGCGCTGGCGCGCAGCTGGGAATCGGGAATGGGGAAACGGGAATCGGAGAGCGCCGCGCGGTAGGCGTGGCTCTACCTGATCCGCTTTCGCTTCTCGAAGACCTTCGATCTTCCCGGTCCAGCCTGACTGCTACGCTCTTCCCATTCCCGTTTCCCCATTCCCCACTCCCGGCACCCAGATGAAAAACGCCGTCGCCCTTCTCTCCGGTGGCATGGACTCCGCCGTCGTCGTCGCCATCGCCCGTGCGCAGGGGTTCGCGGTGCATGCCTTGAGCGTGCGCTACGGTCAGCGCCACACCTCCGAACTGGACGCTGCCGCGCGTGTTGCCTCGGCGCTCGGCGCGGTGGCGCACAAGACCGTCAACGTCGACCTGCGCAGCATCGGCGGCTCCGCGCTGACCGACGACATCGAGGTGCCGGATGCCGGCGGCGACGGCATCCCGGTCACCTATGTGCCGGCGCGCAACACCATCATGCTGTCGGTGGCGCTGGGCTGGGCCGAGGTGCTGGGCGCGGCCGACATCTTCTGCGGGGTCAACGCCGTGGACTATTCCGGCTATCCCGATTGCCGCCCCGAGTTCATCGACGCGTTCCAGACCCTGGCCAACCTGGCGACCAAGGCCGGGGTGGAGGGTGCCGGGCTGCGCGTGCATGCGCCGTTGCAGCACATGAGCAAGGCCGACATCGTGCGCGAAGGCGTGCGCCTGGGCGTGGACTTCGGCCTGACCGTGTCCTGCTACCGCGCCGACGACGCCGGTCGCGCCTGCGGCCACTGCGATGCCTGCCGCCTGCGCGCGGCCGGCTTCGCCGACGCCGGCGTTGCCGACCCGACCCGCTACGCCTGATTTCGCGAAACGCCCCGTGCTGGGGTAGACTACGCGCCCCGGTGCAACGCCGGGGTCTTGTTTTGGGCCGTTAGCTCAGTCGGTAGAGCAGAAGACTTTTAATCTTTTGGTCGATGGTTCGAATCCATCACGGCCCACCACTCCGCTCAGCGGGTTGCGCGTCGCCTTTGGCGGTTTTTTCGCCAGCTTCGGACATCACTCCTGAATTCAACGCGAGGTGCGCTGCTTCCTTGTCGGGATTGCGTGGTCGTCGGCTTGCTGCATTCACTTCCGCCATTGCGCGAAAGCTGCAAGCGTGGCCAGTCGCACTGGTTGGCAGCCACCGCATCCCGATCGCTCACCCCAAAGGCTGCAGGAGCAACGCGAGGCACAAGCCCAGCATGAACAGCGCGACCGCCGCATCCAGCAACCGCCACGCAGCGGGCTTGCGGAACACGGGCTGCAGCAGCCGCGCGCCGTAGCCCAGGCTGCCGAACCAGGTCGCGCTGGCCAGGCAGGCGCCGAGTGCGAAGGCCCAGCGCAGTTGTCCCGGGTAGCGCGTGGAGAGGCTGCCCAGCAGCACCATGGTGTCCAGGTAGACATGTGGATTGAGGAAGGTGAAGGCCAGGCAGGTCAGCAGGACGCGTTGCCAGCTCCGCTGATCCTCGCCGTGCGCCAGCAGGCCGCCAGTGCCGCGCCAGGCGCGTCGTGCCGCAAGTAGCGCGTAGGCGCCGAGGAAGGCTGCGCCGCCGAAGCGCAAGGCCTGCAGCACGCCGGGCCAGGCATCCACCACGGCACCGATGCCGGACACGCCGAGGACGATCAGCGCGATGTCGCTGGCGGCGCACACGGCCACGACCAGGCCGACATGCCGACGCTGCAGTCCCTGGCGCAGCACAAAGGCGTTCTGCGCGCCGATGGCGACGATCAGGCCGGTGCCGGCGACGAGGCCTGCCAACAGTGCGTGCAGCCACATAGCGATGAGGTCCTGGGACATGGGGCGAGCATGCTGCACGCGTCGGCGCGATTAGCCAAACTCGTTTTTCTGTACGCTCTGAAGAATCTCTAATCCGCATAACCGCCATGGATCTGCTCCACCCCCAGCTGTCCGCCTTCGCCGCCGTGCTGGAAGAAGGGAGTTTCGAGGCCGCCGCGCGCCGCCTGGCGCTGACGCCGTCGGCGGTCTCGCAGCGGATCAAGGCGCTGGAAGACCGGCTTGGCCAAGTGCTGATCGTGCGCCAGGCTCCATGCCGGCCGACCCCCGCCGGGGAGCGCCTGCTGCGCAGCGTGCGGCCGATGCAGGTGCTGGAGGCCGAGGCGGTGGCCGACCTGTTGCCCGCGCCTGCGAGCAGTGCAGCGGCACGCAGCATCGCCATCGCCGTCAACGACGATTCGCTGCAGACCTGGTTCCTGGATGCGCTGGCGGCGCTGCACGACGCGCATGGCTACCTGTTCGATATCCAGGTGGACGACCAGGACCACACGCTGGAGCTGTTGCGCAGCGGCGCGGTGCTCGGTGCCGTCACCTCCGTTGGCAAGGCGTTGCAGGGCTGCAATGTGCTGTCGCTGGGCGCGATGCGCTACCGCGCGATCGCCTCGCCGGCGTTTTTCGCCCGCTACTTTGCCGACGGCCTGGATGCGGCGGCGCTGGCCCGCGCCCCGATGATCGTCTACAACCGCAAGGACGCGCTGCAGGCGCGCTTCGTGCGGCGCATCACCCGCGCGCGGTTGCACCCGCCGATCCACTACCTGCCGACCTCCATCGGCTTCGTCGAGGCGGCCGCGCGTGGACTGGGCTGGTGCCTGGCGCCGGAGCCGATGCTGGTGGCCGCGCTGCGACAGCGGCAGATCGTGGTCGTCGATGCGCAGCGCTGGCTCGACGTGCCGCTGTACTGGCAGCATGTCGCGGTCCGTTCCAGGACGCTGCAACACATCGCTCAGGCGCTGCGTGCCGCAGCGGAGGGCATGCACGCGTCAGCGCCGCTTGCCTGAGCGTCGCTCGCGGTGGGTCGCTTGCTCCGGCGCCGATCATCGTCCAGGGCGACCTCCTGCTTGTGACGGCATGCTTGTGACGGCAGCAGTGCATCGACGTCGAGTGCTGCCGGGGATCAGGTCAGGGTCGTTTCGCAGGTGACGCCGCTCGGCCTCATGCCGCCTCGTGCAGGAACGCAGCGCCGGCGTCTGTATCCGCAGGGCGCATCAGGATCCCGGTCACTTCGGTGATGGGGGTGGACGAGCGTCAGGGCGGAGGGCGCGGCGGACGACGGCGTCAGGCCTGCGCCGTGCTGAAGATCCCGGCCAGGCTCTCGCTCAGGATCAACTGCAGATGCATGCGGTTGAGCTCCACGCCGGTGGTCATCATCATGTGCAGGCCGCCGCACATCGCGGCGACCGCGTAGACGCGGGCCTGGAATTCGGCTTCGCTGCCGCTCCAGCCGTGGTCGCGCAGCATGCGCCGCAGCAGGTCGCCGAGGTTCTGCACCAAGGACACGTTGAGCCGGCGCGCGTACTGCGCCAGTTCGGGGTCGCGTGCGGCGGCCAGGTCCATCTCCAGATCCAGGCGCCGCCGCCGCTGGTTGGCATCGGCCACCAGCCAGTCTTCCAATGCCCCGGCGATGAACGTGGTCGCGTCCTGGTGCGGCGGCGGTTGCAGCAGCCACATGGTGCGGATCGCACGCTCGTAGCCGCGTTCCATCAGCGCCTGGACCAGGCTGCGCTTGTCGTCGAACTGCCGACGTACCGCGCTGCAGGAGACGTCGGCAGTCCCGGCGATCAGTTCGAAGGTGGTGGCGCCGAGGCCGTTCTCGACGATGCAGCGCTCGGCCGCATCGAGGACGTCATCGTGCAGGCGCTGCTCGCGTTCGCGGGCGCTGTGCAGCCGGACTACGTTGGACATGGCGTGAGCTCGGGGGGAAGCGATGCCACATGAAGGGGAGGTACGCCGGGCGACCGGCCGCGACGCGCACGCGATGCGTGACGCCGCCGCGGACGGCATGCCGACAAAGGCAGCGCGATTGTAGACGCGATGCGTCGCGGTCGCGCGTGTGGCGACAAGTCGGTCGATCCCGTAGCCACCACCGTGACGGGCGGCACTCTCGAGTGGGGGTATCGATGCGCGCTTCGCGCGCAATGGACGCAGCGGGCACGGCTGCATGACTGGGTGCTGGAGCGCGAGCGTGGGAGCGGGCGGTTTCAGTGGTGCCGGCACGACACGGCGCACCGCGGGGTGCTGCGATTGCGGATGTGAACAGGGGGGTACGCGCCGTCGGAAAGTTCCAGGCCGCGTGCGGGCCAGCCTGGGAGTCCGGCGGGCACTGCTGTCAACTTCGGGAAGTGCGCGGTAGGAGTGCCTTCAGCCGCGACGGGCGTTACCGGGAACGCCCCGTGGGGGGATGACGCAACGTACATCGGTTCGAGCGTGGCGGGAGCGGATCATTGGCGCTGCCCTCGTGTCGCTGTGCTTACCAGCCGAACGGCGGCGGGCCGTAGGCGCCGGGATAGTAGCCGCGGCCGAACACCGGGCCGTCGCCGCGGCCGACGCTGATGCTGATGCCCATCTGCCGCGGCTTGCCGTCGTCGGTGTAGGAGGTCTTGCACAGGTTCAGATTGGCGGCCTGGTAGTTGCTGTTGCCGCCATGCGTGGAATAGCCGATGCCGGTGGCGACGCTGCCGTGCACGTCGCCGTTGCAGCGGTCGGCCTGCGCCTGCAGGGCCTCGGCGCGCGCCTGCGCTGCCGCCGCCTTCTGCGCCGAGGCCGAGGTGCCGCTGGTATCGCCGTAGTACGTGCCCGGCGGATCGGCCTTGGTGCCGGGATCGGCGTAGGTGATCGGTTGTTGCGGCACGCTCAGGTCGAGCTTGCGCTTGGCCGCCTCGCTGTCGCTGGTGGCATCGGCGGTCTGGGCCAGGGCCGGGCCGGCAAGCAGGGCGCAGGCGAGGAGAAGGAGGCTGCGGTTCATCGGGCATCCGCCAGAAGAGAGGGGCCCGGCGGAGCCTGTCAGACGCTCCGCCGTGACGCTGACGCTATCAATACCACGTTGAACCCGGCCTGTCGGCGCCGCGGGCCGCGCCGCGACGTGCCGATGCTGCAGGCGCCGCTGCAGCGCTTCAGCCCTGTCCGTGCACCACGTCGAGCAGTTGCTGGCCGTAGCGGGCCAGCTTGCTGCCGCCGATGCCGCCGACCCGCGCCAGTTCGTCCAGGCTGCTCGGGCGCTGCTCGGCGATGTTGCGCAGGGTGCTGTCGTGGAAGATCACGAAGGCCGGCACGTTCTGTTCCTTGGCCAGGCCGGCGCGGAGGTCGCGCAGCGCGTTGAACAGGGGCAGGTCCTGCGCCTGCACTGGGACGCCGGTGCGCGGGCTGCCGCTGCGGTCGCCGCGCTCGCGGCCGCGGCTTGGCAGTTCGCGGCGCATCATGATCTTGCGTTCGCCCTTGAGCACCTGGCGGCTGGCGTCGGTGAGGCGCAGGCCGCCGTAGGCGTCGCTGTCCACTTCCAGCAGGCCGGTGGCGACCAGTTGCCGGAACACGCCGCGCCAGGCGCGCGCGTCCAGGTCCTTGCCGATGCCGTAGGTGCTGAGCTGGTCGTGGCCGAACTGCTTGATCTTCTCGCCTTCGTTGCCGCGCAGGATGTCGATCAGGTGGCCGACGCCGAAGCGCTGGCCGCTGCGGTACACGCAGCTCAGCGCCTTCTGCACGGCCACCGTGGCATCCCAGGCGTCGGCCGGCTGCAGGCAGTTGTCGCAGTTGCCGCAGGGCTGCGGATAGGTCTCGCCGAAGCCGGCCAGCAGCACCTGGCGGCGGCACTGCATCGACTCGCAGTAGCCCAGCAACTGGTCGAGCTTGCGCCGTTCCACGCGCTTGCGTTCTTCGCCGGCCTCGCCCTGCTCGATCATCTGCTTGAGCAGCACCACGTCGCCCAGGCCGTAGCACAGCCAGGCTTCGGCGGCCTCGCCGTCGCGGCCGGCGCGGCCGGTCTCCTGGTAGTACCCCTCCAGCGACTTGGGCAGGTCGGTGTGGGCGACGAAGCGCACGTCGGGCTTGTCGATGCCCATGCCGAAGGCGATGGTGGCGCACATCACGATGCCGTCCTCGCGCAGGAAGCGGCGCTGGTTGTCGGCGCGCACCTCGGCCGGCAAACCGGCGTGGTAGGGCAGGGCGTTCAGGCCCTCGCGGGCGAGGAAGTCGGCGGTCTCCTCGACCTTGCGCCGCGACATGCAGTAGACGATGCCGGCGCTGCCGCGGTGCGCGCGCAGGAAGTCCAGCAGCTGGCGCCGCGCATTGTCCTTCTGCACCACCGTGTAGCGGATGTTGGGGCGGTCGAAGGAGCTGACGAAATGGCGCGCCTGGGCCAGGTCCAGGCGCTCGGCGATCTCGCGCTGGGTCGGCGGATCGGCGGTGG